>CAIYTE010000063.1 GCA_903929045.1 uncultured Hyphomicrobiales bacterium | reverse complement strand
GACAAGTTCGTGAATGACGAACTCGCTCTCAACGCGGAACTCGCCAAGGCCGCCGGCCTGACGCCGGAATGAACTCTAGGTCCGGGCGGTTCCATCCCTAGCTACGGTGCTTTCGACCGCCCCGGAAAATGGATATGCTGAAAGCACACGAGAGCAATAACTCGGTTTAGTAACCCGGAAGGACACACCATGAGCCAGCCCAAAACCATCGTCAAAATCGCGCCCAACAATCCGATCTTCGATTTGCCGGTCATCGTCGGCATCGAGGAAAAACTGTTCGAGCAGGCCGGGCTCGATGTCCAGTTCGCGGGCACCTACGACGACCGTGAAAAGAAGGACAAAGTCGAATTTCCGGTGATGGCGCGCCTCAAGGAGCAGATGTTCGATTGCGGCTCTGCCGACAGCTACAATGTCTGCGAATGGGCCAGCATCGACCGGCTCGAAAAGGGCAAGCGCGGCGGCGACATCGCGGCGCTGCGCGCCTCGGTCGCGGCGCAGGCGATCATCACCTTCGACGAAACGCTGCAGGTGCCGCGCGATCTCGCCGACGTGCCGGTCGCGGTTCAGGAGTTGACCGGCTCGCACTACACCACCGTGCAGATGCTTGAAAGCGCGCTCGGCGCCGAGCACGTCAAGATTGCCGCCGGCGGTCTGCCGCAGCAGCGTTATGCCGATCTCAAGGCCGGCAAATTCCGCGCTGTGACGGTGATGGAGCCTTTCATCAGCCTGGCGCTCAAGGAAGGTGCGCACATCGTTGCCGCGTCATTCTATCGCGGTGGCGAAGTGATCTCCAAGGATCTCACCGACGAACAGCGCAAGGCCTATTACGACGCGGAGAACAAGGCGGTCGATCTGATCAACGCCAACTTCCGCAAATACGCGCATCACGTCGCCGCCGCCACCAAGGGCGCGCTGCAGCCGAACGAACTGCTGCAGGCCTTCGTGCGCTACAAGCACGTCGACTACTACGACAAGACGACCTTCGGCCGCGCTTACGACTGGATGAAGGATCGCCAGCTGACCGAAGGCCAGAGCCAGCACTCGACCTTCGTTTCGAACTGACCGCTCTCGTCTCGTCGAGACCCGGCAGACATCCGGCCCAGGATTGCAAACGCAATCCTGGGCCGTTCTGTATCTGCTTCGCTAGTCGAGGGGCTCGAGCTTGACGATCGACGCGCCGTGGTTGCTTCCGACCCAGAACGTCACCGGCGTCGTGCTGTTGTCGACGAAAACGCGGCGTATGTTCGTTGAGCGCGGCAGCAGGTAGTTGATGGACTCCCCGGTTTTGGTGTTGAGGCGTGTCACCTGATCGCTGGTCATCGAGCCGGTCCAGGCATCGCCGTTCTTGTCGACCGCGACGTCGTAAGGAGCGGACCAGCGCGGCTCGACCTTCCATTCCTTGAACTGCTCGGTCTTGGTGTCGAACATGCCGATGCGGTCGCCACGGTATTCGCCGAACCACAGCCGGTCCTGCGCATCCATCTGGCCCCGGCGTGGCGATGATGCCGGCGTCGGGATCGTGAACAGGTTGATCTCACCGGTCTTTGCGTCGATGCGGCCGATGTGGCGCCAGCGAAAATCGGTGAAGTAGACGTTGTTCTTGGAGTCGGGAATGACGTCGTAGATATTGTGCGGTTCTTTCGTGCTCTTGAACGGCTCCCAGGTTTCAATCTTGCCGCTGACCGGGTCGAGACGATGCACACCGGCGAAGCCATTATTTTGTGCCCAAATCTTGCCATCGATGTGCGCGCTCTGCGGGCTCACCATGTTGATCTGCGCGGCGTCGATGTTCTGCTCGCCCTGCAGCGGGAAGTACTCGAAGGCCTCCTTCTTCGGGTCGAACTTCACGATCGTGGCCTGGTACATGTTGCCCAGCCACAGATTGCCGTCGCGATCGCTGCGCAACCCCAATGCCCCGGTCGGGAAATCGGCCTTGTGCTCCTTGATCTGATATTCCGTGACTTTTCCGGTCTTGGGGTCGAGCCGTCCGAGGTTCTGTTCGCCGAAGTTCGAATACCAAGCGATGCCGTCTTTATCGACGATGACATCATGCGGTTCGATGGTGTCGCGCGGCAGATCGTATTCGGTATAAATCACGCGCGTGGCGGCGCCACTCGGCCGAGGCTGGGGCTTCAGCTCGAAATTCCACCGGGGCTCTTTGCTAAGATTGATGCTGGCGAGATATTCGGCGGCGGCGCGATACACCTGAACGCGCTGGTCGCCGCGCTCCTCCATCAAGCGCTCTGCTTTGCGGAGTTGTGGATGTTGGGGGATGCTCTGGTTCACGTAGCCCTGCATGCGCGGCAGGGTGACGGTCATGAAATCGTCGGCGGTGTGATTGGACGTCAGCGGCCGCGCGAGCGAGTGACAGCCGACGCAGTTCAGCAACTGCGCTTTCTGCTGATCGGTGCCGGGCATGCTGCCCAGCCACTCGGCGTTGGTGAGTTGGGCGGGGAGATCTTCCGTCTTGCGCAGGGTGAGGTCCGCCGTCGCAGTCTTGCCGGCAACGATCGCGACAGGCTTGGTGCTGTCCAGATCGAAGCCGACCGCGCGGATACGGAGGCCGTATTCGCCGGGTTCGAGGCGGCCGGCCGGGAAGCTGTAGCGGCCGTCCTTGTCGCTCACCACCGTGATGGTGATGTTGGATCCCGCTTTCTTGGCGCTCACCAGAACGCCTTCCAGCGCGCCCGTTTCGGCCTTGACCGTACCGGCCAGCGCAAATGACTGAGCGTGGGAAACGTCACGGCTCATCAACACGGCGACGCACGCAGCAAAACCGACGCCAGCTAGGCTCAAACGGCGCATGGTCATCTCCCTGAACGATTTTATTTTTCGTTTATGGCTTGGACGCGCAAGCCGTACGTCATCGTAAGCGTGGCGCTTTGCGTGCGCTAGGGCCGTCGCTCGCGGTTTGCCGCGCCGCAGCACACGATCGTCCCGGTGATTGTTATGTCGCGTTTGTTACTTCAGCGGCGCGAAGCCGTGGCTCGCGAGAATTTTCTGGCCGTCAGGCGACATGATGAAGCCGGCGAAATCCTGTGCCGCAGGCGCCGCGCCGTTCATGACCGTCAGGCCGTAGTCCGCGCCGACGCTGAGCGCCGGCGGCAGCGCGATCAGTTGCGCGCCCGGCGCTTCCTTCTGGGCGGCGACCGTGTTGGTGCAGTAGGTCAGAAAAATATCGGCGTGGTCTTCGGCGATATGCCACGCATACGCCGAGCGGCCGGGAGGCGGCGCCGGACTGTTGGCGGCGCCGACCAGCAGCAGCGCCTTCTTTTCCAGTGCCGCCTTGGCGCCGGGCCTCACGGCCTCCGCTTTGGCGAAGACTTCAAACGCATAGTCACCCGACGGATCGGATTTCGGCGTCGACGAGGCGAGCTTCACGTTCGGATCCAGCATGCGCTCCAGTAGCGTGTCGGTGTCGACGCCGAAGCCGGGCCGCACCAGGGCGCACAGCCGGTTGCGCGTGAACAGGATCACCGCGCCGCTCTTGCCGGCGTCATGCAGCGCCTGCGGATGCTCCATGTTGGCGGAGGCAAAGATATCGGTCTTGGCGCCGGCGGCGATTTCGTTTTTCAGCAGGCCCGACGCGCCCCATTTCGCCTCGACCTTGGTGCCGCTCTTAGCCTCATAGGCCTTGGCGACGTCTGTCAGCGCCAGCTTCAGGCTACCGGCGGCATAGAGCTGGACGGTGTCGGCGGCGGTCACGGCGGATGCTCCTAGCACGAGACACAAAAGCGCTGCGGCACGAAGTGTGGTGCGTGGCCGCCAGTCGATGTGTTGCATGTTACCTCCAAATTGAGAACGTGTGCGCCGAACATCATTTCTGAAACACACACCAATAATTGATCGCGGTGTAGGGCTTGCCGAGAAATTTTGTTGGCTTCTCCTGCATCTCTTGCCGGATCAACGTAAAGTTTTTGTAGGCCGACTTTATCTCATCGTCGTCGAAACATTTTTCGAATTTGCCGGTCACTGGGTGCACAAAGGAATTTCTCTCGGTTCCGGGAGAGCTGGTATTGGTTTCGCGGTGGTAACTGTCGTTCGCGGACAGCAGGCAGGCGAGCAGATAACCGCCCGGCTTGATGACCCGATGCATTTCCTTGTTCGCAAAGATTATGCCTTTGGACGTTTCAATGTCGGTTGATGCGTAACAATCGATGCCGAAATCGAAATAGCTGTCACCATACGGCCAGGCCCGCGTCGCGTCGTGAACGGTAAAGTAGGGCGACACGGCCGCCTCGCGCGCGCGGTTCGTCGCTTCGGCGATGGCCGCGGACGAAAAATCGAAGCCGTACATGTCTGTGCCGAGCCGCGACAACCCGATAACGTTGCGGCCCTTGCCGCAGCCCATTTCCAGGCCGCGGCCGCGGTCGAGGCCCTGATCTTTCAAGAAGGAGAAAAACGTCAGCACGCCGCTCGAGATGTCCCGCGAGTCCATCTGCTTGAGCAGGAGCGGCCTGCGGTGTTCTTCGTCCCAGATGCGTTGTTGCTCGTCGTGGCTGATTGTTCTCATGGCTGATTACAGATTTGCTGTTCCAGGGACCGAAACGGCTCCCGACCGCGCTGACGGTTCGGCGCTGAGACAGGCATCGAGGGGATTCCAGCCTCCGCCCATCGGCGGCAGCCCCATTCACACGCCGCGCGGCGTTCCAGGGAGATGACCGGAGACGCGATCTTGCGCTCCGGCCGGTGAACTGGTCAACATTCAGAAATCGCCAAATATTACAGAGACTTAGCTTGAGAGCGCCGTTAAGGGCGCTCAAGCCGCGCGAGCTTCGGGACGAAAAAGCGTGTCCGGCCCGTATCTTGGCTTGCAAAACGGCGCGTCGGTCGCCATGAGCTAGCGCGAGCTGGAGAGGTGGCCGAGTGGCTGAAGGCGCACGCTTGGAAAGCGTGTTTACGGGAAACCGTAACGTGGGTTCGAATCCCACTCTCTCCGCCACTTACTTCTGAAATCGCTGGCAAATTGCCGGGGTATTTCACAACCGCCCCCAGGCTTAGCTCCCCGTCGCGGGGGGCTCCGGTCGGAGCCGCCAAGCGCCGTGGCGCAACAGAGCCTGATCGCTCGTACCCCTAGATGAACTGCCGGGCCGTGACGATACTCGAGTCCATCCACGGATTTTGCGGCTTTGCCGTGCGGGCTTCAGCCGACTTCACGCCATCTCCATCGATCACAAACAACGGATCGAATTGGGCGATGCTGGTATCGTCACGAATATCGGACGTCTTGTTGTCGAGGATGAGCCATCTTCCGTCATAGCGGATGGCGGCGACGGCGTGATCTTCTTTCGCTGAACGATCGTGCACGATCACAAGCCGCAGGTCGTCACCCCGGATACCGATTTCCCGCAGCGCGACGTATTTGGCGATAGCGAGATCCTCGCAATCGCCGGCTCCCGAAGCGAAGGTCATTAGCGGCGACGCCCACAGGTCACGCACGCCGTATTGGGTCACATCGTCGACCGCCTTGGTGGTCAGATTGATCGTGCGGTTGACTTCCGCGACGCGGCCCCAGTCCGTCCGGCTCGCCGCTTTATCGATAACAGCCCGAAAGCGCTTCGCCGCCGGCGTGCAGGCTTCGGCATTGTCGCGGCAGCGGGCCAGCACGCTGGCTTCGCGCGGCAACGCATTTTTCACGCCAGCCCATTTTTCCTGAAGTTTGCCTTTAACGACCGCCGAAACTTCCAGGCCGAAAGGTTCGTCGGCTGCGGCGCTGACCTGCGGCAGGCTAAAGGGCGCCGCGAAGACGATGTCGCGGGTGTCGGCGAGCGACATGCGGCTTTCCTTCGCGGCGGCGCCGCTCAGCGAAAGCACGATAAACCCGATGGCCACGACGCCGACGCGTCGCACGATACGCAAGACCGACATTTAACGCCCCTGCAGCAGAGCGTGTGTCGGTCTTGATCGACCGCTCTCATCTCTGTCTGCAGTGTCGTGATTACGGTTGCGCCTATTTGAGCCGCGCTAACATCAGGGCTTGCGAGCAACTGAATGACGGAAGTCGGTCAAGTGCCGGAAAATGAGTCCGCGAAAATTTGCAGACAAATTTATGCACCGGTATCGGCGTGCGACGCAGGGCTCCGCAACGCTCGGTTCGACACCAATTATTAACGTGAAAAAACTGTTACCGGCTTCCGGCGGCTAATAGCGCAGCAGCAGGCCGGTATAGATGCGGTCGCCGTTCAGGTTGCTGCCGAGCGCGTCGGTATCTGTGGTGCGGCGGCGGCTCCATTCGACGAAGCCGTAGCCCTCCGGCATGTGCTCCAGCCAAGGTGCGAGGTTAAAGCGCAGGCCGGTGCCGATATTGGTGGCGTGAATGCTTCTTACTTCGAGCGCGCTGGGCGAGGTGACGATGCGTTCGCCGGTCGCGGCAAAAACGTAAGGCGTCAGGCTCAGGCCGCCGGTTTCGACGGGGACGGCAAAGGGATGCCCGATCTCGCCGCGGACCACCCATGACGTATCGCCTGGCAGCGCGCCTGATGTGAAGCCGGACAGCATTTTGGCGCCGTCGGTGCTGTACTGCTCGGAGGTCAGCAGGGCGTGATTGAACGATGTCTGCCCCGATGCGGTAAGCGAGGCAAAGAAATCATACGGCAGACTTTGAGCGATTTCGAAGCGGCCGTCCCATTTGTTGAACACCGCATCGGCATCCGCGCGCGACAGCGGTGTTGTGGACGCAGCCGCATCGGCCGCGGTCCGCGCGCCGAAGGCCTTGATGCCACGCGAGAAGTTGCTGCCGAAGTTGAACGTCGTCCCGGTTTCACGCAGGCGCCAGATGCCGTCGAAACCGGCGCGCAGCACGCGCAGCCGGTCGATATGCAGCGGAATCTGTGGCGTGAACAGCAGCGTGTCGACCTGTTCGTCGGTGGCATCGAACCGGCCGTTGAAGGTCAGTTCGAAGTTACGCAGCTTGACGGCGTCGTATGAAAGTTTGGCGCGGCCTTGAGAGAGTAAGCCCTGCGATCGCGCATCGAGATTGACGCGCGGCGTCGTCTTGCCGTCGGTGGCGCCGAGCTCGAGCTTCCAGCCATCGGTGCCCAGCGGGATGAGGGCGGTGCCGCTGAGATAACGGCGTGTGGGGTACCGCGTGTCGAAATCCTTGTCGGGAAGACCCGCCGCCGAAACGGTCAATTGCTCGCCGGCGCCGAGCAAGCCGTTGAGGCTTACCGAGGTGACGAGCTGCCCGGTGCCCAACGTCGTCGGCATTGCATTGTCGGTGAAGAGGCTCAGCGAAACCGGACGATAGCGCCCGGTAAGGACGAGCACTGACCCGCCAACCTCTTTGCCGGCGGCGAACACGGCGTTGAGAATGAGGCCGGGTGCCTCGCCGGCAATGAGCAGCCGCCGTTCCAGTTCCGATTGCTTGAGGTGCTTTTGCCCCAGCAGCGACGCGAGCGTCGCGGCGACGCGTGGACGAATGGTTGGAGAGATGGAATCGAAATCCATGCGCTCGACGAAGCCGTCGATGACCCGCAGTTTGATGCGCGCGCTCTTCTCGAATTCCTGCGGAAGAATGACGACGCGGGCGAGCGGATAGCCGGCGCGAACGTAAATCTGCTGAAGCTGGTTGGCGAATTCGAAAACATCTGCGACGGTAACGCGGCGGCCGACAAACGGCTTTTCAATTTCAACGCGTGCGGCTTTGAGTTCTTCGAACTCGCCTTGAACCGAAAAGCCGGTCAGCTGAAAGCTCAGCTTCTTCGCTTGGGCAGGTACGCTGGCGCCGGCCGGCACCTGCGGCAGCGCGATGCGGCCACCTGTCGGCGGCGGCGCGATCACGGGCGGAAGTACCTGACTGGGAGACGGCACGCCTTGCGCCCGTGCTCAGCGCGCAGACTACTGCTGCCATCCCCGCTTTGATGAAAACTCGCCGACCCACAGCCTAGCCCCGATGCGCCGCCCTGACATTATCGGCCAGCTGCCCGCGCATTCTTCTTAGCGCACAGGCCGTTGAAGCACAGCATGTTATTGCGCGCTTTCACCCGGCTTATTGCGATCACTATTGGTTCGTGGCGTAGCGGTGACAGTGCCATTTGAAACTCGGATACGGACGGCGCCGAGCGCCACGTGATTGTCGCGGCAGGCTGTGTCGTTCCGACGCATCTTGCTGTGTCACAAGAGGGTCAAGGAACGGCAACTCATCTCGCGCGACAGCGAGAGAGCTCATTAGACGCGTAAGAAACGCTGAAATTTTGCTGAAGGCTTCTGATAGAAAAATTTCGCTAATAGAATCAAGCCTTTTGAAGAGTGCCCGTGGCGCTCACGTTAGGCTTACTCGCGAGTGACTCCT
>CAIYTE010000062.1 GCA_903929045.1 uncultured Hyphomicrobiales bacterium | reverse complement strand
GACATATTCCGGAATGCGGTCGACTGTGCCGATTTCTTCCAGCATCTTCAGTGCCGCTTCGTTGGCGCCGCCATGCGCAGGACCCCACAGGCAGGCGATGCCGGCCGCGATGCAGGCGAACGGATTGGCGCCCGACGAACCGGCCAAACGGACTGTCGAGGTCGACGCGTTCTGTTCGTGGTCGGCGTGCAGGATGAAGATGCGGTCCATGGCGCGCGCCAGGACCGGGTTCGGCTTGTACTCTTCGGTCGGCACCGCGTAGCACATGCGCAGGAAGTTCGAGGCGTAGTCGAGGTCGTTCTTCGGATACACGAAAGGTTGACCGATCGAATACTTGAACGCCATCGCGGCGAGCGTCGGCACCTTCGCGATCATGCGCAGCGACGCGATCATGCGCTGCGTCGGGTCGGTGATGTCGGTCGAGTCATGATAGAAGGCCGACAGCGCGCCCATCGAGCCGGTCATGACCGCCATCGGATGCGCGTCGCGGCGGAAGCCCTGGAAGAAGCGGCTCATCTGCTCGTGCACCATCGTGTGGCGCGTGACGCGGTAATCGAAATCCGCCTTCTGGGACGGGGTCGGCAGTTCGCCGTAGAGCAGCAGATAGCAGGTTTCGAGGAAGTCGCCGTGCTCGGCGAGCTGTTCGATCGGGTAGCCGCGGTAGAGCAGGATACCTTCATCGCCGTCGATGTAGGTGATCTTGGACTCGCAGCTCGCCGTCGAGGTGAAGCCGGGATCGTAGGTGAACAATCCGCTCTCGCCGTAGAGCTTGGAGATGTCCATGACTTGCGGACCGACCGAGCCGTCGTAGATCGGAAAATCCCAATTCTTATTGCCGACGGTGATCGTGCCGGTCTTGTTCGCTGTAGTTTTGGCGTCCATGGGTCAAGCCCTCGATGTGCGACTGGTCGTGAAAGCGATCTTTATCCCGGCCGTGTGACGCCTGTTAAGGCGTGCCGGATTCCCGGGCAATTTGGGGTAGCGCAGGCAAGTGTGCACCGCAAGATGATGCCCCGCAAGCTGTTCCCGGTAGCACAGCAGCCCTGCGAATAGGCATGAAGAGGCGTTTCGACAATGTGAATTTACGGCGCGTTGACGGCCTGGTCGCGCAGCCGCGCCAGGCTCTCGTCGCGGCCGAGCACGGCCAGCACGTCGAAGATCGGCGGCGATGTCGTCCGTCCGGTCAGCGCCGCCCGCAGCGGCTGTGCCACGGCGCCGAGTTTCTGGCCGATCCGTTCAGCATACGGACGCACGACGGCTTCCACGCCGGTCGCGGTCCAATCCGTTACCTTTTCCAGCTCGGGCAATAGGGTACCCAATAACGCCTTCGCGTCCGGTGTCAGCAGCACTTTGGCCTTTTCGTCGATATCGAGCGGGCGGCTGGCCCAGAGAAAACGCGACGCCTCGAACAGCTCGACCAAAGTCTTAGCCCGCTCCTTGAGGCCGGGCATCGCCATCTTGAGTTTCTCGCGCAGCGCCGGCGTCATCTCGCCGGCCAAATCCTGGCCGCCCGCAATGTGGGGCAGCAGCTTTTCAAGGTCGGTGATCAGCGAGGCATCATCAGTGTTGCGGATGTAGTGGCCGTTGAGGTTGTCGAGCTTGGCGAGGTCGAGCCGTGCCGGCGCCCGGCCGATGGCCGGCAGGTCGAAGGCCGCGATCATCTCTGCTTCGGTGAAAATCTCCTGGTCGCCATGCGACCAGCCGAGCCGGACGAGATAGTTGCGCATCGCCGCGGGCAGGTAGCCCATAGCGCGGTACGCTTCGACGCCGAGCGCACCGTGGCGCTTCGACAGTTTGGCACCGTCCGGTCCGTGGATGAGCGGGATGTGCGCCATGACCGGCACGTTCCAACCCATTGCTTGATAGATTTGCGTCTGCCGCGCGCCGTTATTGAGATGGTCGTCGCCGCGGATAATGTGAGTCACCGCCATGTCGTGATCGTCAACGACAACAGCGAGCATGTAGGTCGGCGTGCCGTCGGAACGCAGCAGCACGAAGTCGTCGAGGTTTTCGTTCTGCCAGACGACCCGGCCCTGAACCTGATCGTCGACCACGGTCTCGCCAGTCTGCGGCGCCTTGAGGCGGATGACCGGCTTCACGCCGGCGGGGGCTTCCGACGGATCGCGGTCGCGCCAACGGCCGTCATAGAGCTTGGCGCGGCCTTCCTTGCGGGCGGCCTCGCGCATCGTCGTCAATTCCTCGGGTGAGGCGTAACACTTGTAGGCCTTGCCCTCGGCAAGCAATTGCTCCGCGATCTGGCGATGGCGCTCGGCGCGCGAAAACTGGAACACGATGTCGCCGTCCCAGGATAGGTCGAGCCAGGTCAGGCCGTCGATGATGGCGGCGATCGCAGCGTCGGTCGAGCGTTCGCGGTCGGTGTCCTCGATCCGCAGCAGCATCTTGCCGCCGAATCGCTTGGCATAGAGCCAATTGAACAAAGCCGTGCGGCCGCCGCCGATATGGAGGAAGCCGGTCGGGGACGGCGCAAAACGGGTAACGACGGGTTCGCTCATTGCGCTGGCTGTACCATAAAGGCGGAGATTCGGGTCAGGGCGATAGGCATATGGCCGATAGACGTTGAGCCTGAAGGCACATCATGGCATAGCCCGCAGGACGCGGCGGGCGGGTTGAACTGAGGTTCTAGAAGCATGGCGAGCGACGACAAGGCAAGCGGCATTGCGAACGAGCCCGGCCGCGATTTCATTCGCGACATCGTTAAGGCCGACCTCGACGCGGGCCGGGTCGCCCAGGTCGTGACCCGTTTTCCGCCTGAACCCAACGGTTATCTCCATATCGGTCACGCCAAGGCAATCTGCCTCAACTTCGGGATCGCGAAGGAGTTCGGCGGCCGCTGCAATTTGCGCTTTGACGACACCAATCCGGCCAAGGAAGAGCAGGAATACATCGACGCCATCGAGCGCGATGTGCGCTGGCTCGGCTTCAAGTGGGACGCGCTGTTCCACGCCTCTGACTACTTCGAACGGATTTACGGCTGGGCGGAAGACCTGATCAAGGCCGGCAAGGCCTATGTCGACGATCAGAGCCAGGAGCAGATGCGGCTTGCGCGTGGCACGCTGACCGAGCCCGGCAAGAACTCGCCGTTCCGCGACCGCACCGTCGACGAAAACCTCGACCTGTTCCGCCGCATGCGCGCCGGTGAGTTTCCCAACGGTGCCCGCGTGCTGCGCGCCAAGATCGACATGGCGTCGGGCAACATCAATCTGCGTGATCCGGTGCTGTACCGCATCGTCGATGCGCCGCATCCGCGCACTGGCACGACGTGGAAGATCTATCCGAGTTACGACTTCGCGCACGGCCAATCCGACGCAATCGAAGGCATCACGCATTCGATCTGTACGCTCGAGTTCGAGGATCATCGGCCGCTCTATGACTGGTTCATCAATAATCTGAGCGTGCCGTCCAAGCCGCATCAATACGAGATGGCGCGGCTCAACATCACGCATACCGTTTTGTCGAAGCGCGTGCTGACCGGGCTGGTGCGCGGCAATCACGTCGCCGGCTGGGACGATCCCCGCATGCCGACCATCGCCGGCTTTCGCCGTCGCGGTGTGCCGGCGGAAGCGATCCGCGAATTCATCAAACGCATCGGCGTGGCGAAGGCGAACAGCATCGTCGATGCCGGCATGTTCGATTTCATCGTGCGCGAGACCTTGAACAAGACCGCGCAACGCCGGATGGCGGTGCTTCGCCCGATCAAGGTGGTGCTGACGAATTATCCGGAAGGGCAGTCGGAAGAACTCGATGCCGTCAATCATCCGGACGACGAGGCGGCGGGGTCGCGCAAGATCAAGTTCGGCCGCGAGCTTTTCATCGAGCAGGAAGACTTCATGGAAGTGCCGGCGAAGAAGTTCTTCCGCCTGTCGCCGGGCACTGAAGTACGGCTGCGCTATGCCTATTTCATCAAGTGCACCGAAGTGGTGAAGAACGCCGCCGGCGAGATCACCGAGTTGCGCTGCACCTACGATCCGGCGACCAAGGGCGGCAACGCGCCGGACGGTCGCAAGGTGAAGGCAACGATGCATTGGGTGTCGGCCGAGCATTCGCTGCCGGCGGAAGTGCGCATCTACAATCCGCTGTTCAGCAATCCCGACCCGACCGGCGGCGAGGGCTTCGAGAAGGACCTCAACCCGGACTCGCTCGAAGTGCTGCTGGGTGCCCGGGTCGAGCCGGTGTTGCGCGACGCACAGGTCGAAACACCGGTTCAGTTCGAGCGTCAGGGCTATTTCACGCTCGATAAGGATGCGACGGCGGCGAAACTCGTTTTCAGCCGCACTACCGGCCTGCGCGACACCTTCGCCAAGGAAACCGCCAAGGGCTGATCCCGGCCGAAAGTGTGCGCGTTCACAACCGTTCTCCTATCCACAACCTGTGGCTGCGATAACGTGACGTCCGGTTGTGCTGGCGTCGGGGGCGCTGAGCCATGGCCCCGAAGGACAAACCACGCGCTATCGCCGAGACTTGGGACGCCGCGCGCCGGCGTTCGGCGGCGGCCGTGCCAGCGCCGTGGACTGACAAGTTCGGACCGCTGCGCGCGTTGCTGGGGCAGTGGGCGCTAGCCGAGGTCGCGCCGGGCCGGTTGGTGCCGTGGGGCGCGGTCGCCTTCGGCGTCGGGAGTGTCGGCTACTACGGCGTCGATCGCGAGCCGTCGGCTTGGGCGGCGGCGCTGGCGGCGCTCGTCGCGATCGCTATCGCTTACGCCGCGCGGATGCGGCCCGTCGGTTTCCCGATCGCGGTGGGTCTCGCCGCCATCGTCACGGGCTTCGCTGTCGCGGCGTTGCAAACGGCGCGCATCGCGCATCCGGTGCTGCAAACAACGATAGCGAGCGCGGCCTTGTCGGGCTTTGTCGAAATCCGGGAGGAGCGCGAGCGCAGCGACCGCATCGTCGTGCGCGTGCACACGTTCACCGCCGCGCAGCGTGTCGCGGAAATGCCCGAGCGCGTCCGCGTCGCCGTGCGCAAAGGCACCGCGCCCGCTGTCGGCAGCTTCGTCACATTCAAGGCGCGCCTCTCACCGCCTTTGCCGCCGCTCCGGCCGGGCGGTTACGATTTCGCGCGCGATATGTACTTCCAGCGCATCGGCGCATCGGGCTACGCGCTCGGCAAAATCCAGGTGGCGCCGCCGCCGGTCGCGCAAGGCTTCTGGCTGCGCTACGCGTCCATCATCGACGGCATGCGCGAGGGTATCGACAAGCGCATCCGCGCCGTCGTGCCGGGCGATCACGGCGCGATTGCGTCGGCGCTCATTACCGGAAAACGCGACGCGATTTCGACCCCGGTCAACGACGCGATGTATGTGTCGAGCCTCGCGCACGTCCTGTCGATCTCCGGCTATCACATGGCGGTTGTCGCCGGCATCGTGTTCTTCTTCATTCGCGCCGGCTTGGCGCTGGTGCCGTCACTGGCGACGCAATATCCAATCAAGAAGTGGGCGGCGTTCGGTGCGCTGATCGCGGCGGCGTTTTATCTGCTGCTGTCGGGCGCCGAAGTCGCCACGCAGCGCTCCTTCATCATGATCGCGATCGTGCTCACCGGAACGATGCTGGATCGTCCGGCCATCACCTTTCGTACCCTGACGGTCGCCGCACTCTGCGTGCTGGTGCTGGCGCCGGCCTCCGTCGTGCACCCGAGTTTCCAGATGTCGTTCGCGGCAACCTTGGCGCTCGTGGCGGGCTATCAATACGGCCTGCCGTGGCGCGCCGAGGCTGACTCGTCGCTCGGCGCGCGGGTGGCGTTGTGGGGCGGCCGCGAGATCGTGGGACTGATCCTCGCCTCGCTGGTGGCCGGACTGGCGACAACGCCCTATGCCGCGTTCCATTTCCACCGGCTGGCGCCCTATGGCGTCATCGCCAACCTGTTCGCCATGCCTGTCGTGTCGGCGCTGGTCATGCCGATGGGCATTCTCGCCGTGCTGGCCATGCCGTTCGGTTTCGACGCGGTGTTCTGGAAGCTGATGGGCTTTGGCCTCGACTGGATGATCAATGTGGCGTTGTGGGTGACGAGCCTGCCGGGCTCGGTCGGCCGCATGGCGGCCTTCGGCACCGGGCCGCTGCTGCTGTGTACCGCCGGTATGCTGCTGCTGTGCCTGTTGCGCTCGCCGCTGCGCTGGAGCGGGGCGGGGCTGGTGGTCGCCGCGAGCCTGTGGGCCGCCACGGTGCCGCGGCCAGACGTGCTGGTGGCGGGCGACGGGCTGACGGCGGCCATCCGCGGCAGCGACGGCCGATTGGCCGTGCTGGCCGCCGGGCGGGACACCTTCGCCGTCAAGGAATGGCTGGCCGCCGATGGCGACGCCCGCGCGCCCAAGGACGCTTCGCTCGGCAATGGCGTGCGGTGTGACGCCGCCGGCTGCGTCGGAAGGCTCGCCGATGGCCGTCTGGCTGCGGCGGCGCTGTCGGTCGAGGCTTTCGCCGAGGATTGTATCCGAACGGCCGTTGTCATCAGCGCGCGCGAGGCGCCGGGCGCCTGTAGCGCGGTGCTGGTGGACCGGAAGGCCTGGCGCGCCAGTGGCGCCCTGAGCCTGCGCTGGACCGGCGATCGCTTCGAGCAGGAAGCCGCGAGGCTACGACCGTCCCTGGGCGCGCCCGCCGCGCGGGGCGGGTGAAACGGCGTCGCCGGCCAACAGAGCGGCCATCCGCGACGCCACGCCGCGTCAGGACGATCTGGAGCCAGGTGACACCGACTAGTAGCGGCGGAACAGTCCGACGAGCTTGCCCTGAATGCGAACGCGGTTCGGCGGCAGGATACGGACTTCGTAGGCGGTGTTGGCGGGCTCAAGCGCGATGGAGGCGCCGCGGCGGCGGAACCGCTTCAAGGTCGCTTCCTCGTCGTCGATCAGCGCCACGACAATGTCGCCGGTGTCGGCGGCTTCCATCCGGCGGATGAGCGCCAGATCGCCGTCGAGAATACCGGCCTCGATCATCGAGTCGCCGCGGACTTCGAGCGCGAAGTGTTCGCCCGCCGACAAAAGGTCGGCCGGCATGTTGACGGTGTGGCTGCGGGTCTGGATGGCCTCGATCGGCGTACCGGCGGCGATACGGCCCATGACCGGCACCGCAATCGGACGGCCGCTCATCGTCGTGTCGTCCTCGGAGGCGACACCGGCATTGGCGGTGGCGACAGCGCGAACCCGGCCCAGATCGCCCTCGATGACGCTCGGGGTGAAGCCGCGCGAGCGGCCATTGCCCATGCCGTGGCCGACCGAGTCGGGCAGCTTGATCACTTCGATGGCGCGGGCCCGGTTCGGCAGGCGGCGGATGAAGCCGCGCTCTTCCAGGGCCGTGATCAGCCGGTGAATGCCCGATTTCGAGCGCAGATCCAGCGCGTCCTTCATCTCGTCGAAGGAGGGCGGAACACCGGCCTCGGTCAGGCGCTCGTGGATGAAGCGCAGCAGTTCGAATTGCTTGCGGGTCAGCATCGTCTTCTCCCGGTCGACCGCCCTAAACGGGAACAGTCAGAAACAAATCATGAACTGACACTATCTGTTCAAGTTCTGTTCCGCAACCATTTAATTTGAAGTGAACAATGCGAAAGCCCGCTACAGGGCGAGCTTAAGGATGACGCAGGGTGAACCGGCGGGGGCAGCCGGCGCATGCGGAGCCCGAATCAACAGGCAGTCTGCTTTCGCCAAAGGGGCCATCAGGGAACTGTCCTGGTGCGGCAGCGGCGTCGCCGCCAAGCCCTCGGGACCGGCAGTCAGGGTCGCCCGGAGATAGTCCTGCCGCTCGTCGTTCTCGGGCATGTCCTTCCCAAGCACGGCGTTCTCGAAGTTCAGTTCCACGTCGGCGCGGCCCATCAGGGTGCGGATCAGTGGCACCAGAAACAGCACGGCGCAGACGTAGGACGACACCGGATTGCCGGGCAGGCCGAGCACCTGCATGTCGCCGAGTTTGCCGTGCATGGTCGGCCGTCCGGGGCGGAGCGCGATCTTCCAGAACGACAGCGTGAGCCCTTCCGCGGCCAGCGCCTTCTGTACCAGGTCATGATCGCCAACCGAGGCGCCACCCATGGTGACCAGCACGTCGGCGCCGACATCGCGCGCCTTGCGGATCGCGGCAACGGTATCGTCGACATTGTCGCCGACGACGCCGAGATCGATCGGCTCGGCGCCCTCGCTGCGCGCCAGCGCCATCAGGGCGAAGCCGTTGGAGTAGACGATCTGTCCCGGTTTGGTGCTGGAGCCGGGCGGCACCAACTCGTCGCCGGTGCCGAGGACGGCGATCTTCGGGCGGCGGTGAACGGGAAGCTTCGGATAGTTCATGGCTGCGGCCAGCATCAGGTCGCGGTCGGTAAGACGGCGCCCCTTCGCAAGCAGCAACTCACCTTCGGAAAAGTCGATGCCGGCGTTGCGAACATTGCGCGTCTTCGCCGTCGGCTTCTGCACCGTGACCTTGGTGCCGTCCCGCGTGGTGTGTTCCTGGATGACGACCGTGTCGGATCCCGCAGGCATGACCGCACCGGTGAAGATCCGCGTGACCTGTCCGGGCCCGATCGTGCCATTGAACGGATGACCCGCGGCGCTTTCGCCGATGACGTCGAGCGTCACCGGCGCGTGAGCGACGTCCGCGGCGCGCACCGCGTAGCCGTCCATCGCGGAATTCGACAGCGGCGGCTGCGTGCGCAGCGCGACGAGATCCTTTGCCAGCACGAGGCCGTGCGCGTCATTGATGGCGGTGTCGGTGACAGGGAGCGCTTTCGCCTCCGCGAGCACGCGCCGCAGCGCTTCGGCGACGGCAAGCAATTCGGCCATCAGGCTTTGGCCTTTTCTTGCGCCTTGTAGTCGCCGGACTTGCCGCCGCTCTTGGAGAGCAAGCGGACGCCTTCGATGCTCATGCTTTTCTCGAGCGCCTTGGCCATGTCGTAGATCGTCAGACATGCGATGGAGACGGCCATCAGGGCTTCCATCTCGACGCCGGTCTGGCCGTTCACCTTGACCGTGGACTGGATCAGGAAGCCGGGCAGGGAATGCTCCGGGTTGATGTCGATCTCGATCTTGGTGATCGGCAGCGGATGACACAGCGGGATCAGGCCGTGCGTGCGCTTGGCCGCCATGATGCCGGCGAGCCGCGCGGCGCCGAGCACGTCGCCCTTCATGGCGTTGCCGGCGATGACGGCGTCGAGCGTTTCCTTGCGCATGATCACCTTGCCCTCGGCAACGGCGACGCGTTCGGTCGCGCTCTTGGCGCCGACATCGACCATGTGGGCCTGGCCGCGATGGTCGATATGCGTCAGTTCGGCGTTCGGCAGCACCTTGGTCTTTGTTTTGGTCTTCGGTGCCTTTGTGCCGCGTGCCATCGTCGCTACTCCGCCGCTGTCTGGCGTTCGCGCGCGAGCAGGATCCGCGTGGCCGCCGTGACGTCATCCTGCTGCATCAGGCTCTCGCCGACGAGGAAGGTCGAGATGCCGATGGCGGCAAGGCGAGCGAGGTCGGCGGGCGTGTTGATACCGCTCTCGCCGACGATGATGCGGTCTTTGGGCACCATCGGCGCCAACCGCTCGCTGACGGTGAGCGACGTCTTGAAGGTGCGCAGGTCGCGGTTGTTGATGCCGAGCATGCGCGACTTCAGCTTCAGCGCGCGCTCAAGCTCATCTTCCTGATGAACCTCAAGCAGTACATCCAACCCATTGGCAAAGGCTGCATCTTCGATGTCCCTGGCGGCAGCGTCATCGAGCGCCGCCATGATGATCAGGATGCAGTCGGCGCCCCAAGCGCGGGCTTCCACGACCTGATAGGGCTCGTACATGAAGTCCTTGCGCAGCGCCGGCAGCCGCGTGGCGTCGCGCGCCTGCCCAAGGAACTCCGGCTTGCCCTGGAACGAGGGCGCGTCGGTCAGGACGGACAGGCAAGCCGCACCTCCGGCCTCATAAGCCTTGGCGAGCTTCGGCGGGTCGAAGTCGGCGCGGATGAGACCCTTTGACGGGCTGGCCTTCTTGATCTCGGCAATCAGCGCGTAGTCGCCGCGCGCGATCTTGCTCTCGATCGCCTTGAGGAAGCCGCGCGGCGGTGTGGCCGCCTTGGCGGCGGTTTCGAGGTCGGCGAGCGAATGCTCGCGCTTCGCCGCCGCGATTTCCTCACGCTTGTAGGTTTCGATCTTTTTCAGAATGTCCGACATCAGGCGCCGCCCGCGCAGGAAACCGCGATCAGCCGGTCGAGCCGGCCTTCCGCCTCACCACTATCGATCGATTTGGCCGCCAGCGTGGCGCCGTCCTTCAGGTTCTCGGCCTTGCCGGCCACAATCAGGGCTGCGGCGGCATTGAGCACCGCGACCTCGCGGAACGCATTCTTGGCGCCTTTGAGCACCGCGAGCAGCGCCTTGGCGTTGACCTCGGCGTCGCCACCCTTGAGCGCGTCGGGCTCTACGCGCGACAGCCCGGCGTCCTCCGGCGAAATTTCGAAGGTGCGCACTTTGCCGCTCTTCAATTCGGCGACGCTCGTCGTGCCCGCGGTCGTGATCTCGTCGAGACCGTCGGAGCCGTGCACGACCCAAACGCATTCCGAACCGAGATTGTTGAGCACCTGCGCCATCGGCTCGATCCAGTGCCTGGCAAAGGTGCCGATCATCTGGCGCTTGACGCTCGCCGGGTTCGACAGCGGCCCGAGGAGGTTGAAGATCGTGCGGGTGCCGAGTTCGACCCGCGTCGGGCCGACGTTCTTCATCGCCGGATGATGGCTCGGCGCGAACATGAAGCCGATGCCGGCCTCGGCAATGCAGCGCGAAACCTGATCGGCGGTGAGGTCGATTTTCACACCGAGCGCCTGCAGCACGTCGGCGGCGCCGGACTTCGACGACAGCGCGCGGTTGCCGTGCTTGGCGACCGGCACGCCCGCGCCCGCCAGGATGAAGGCGGCGCAGGTCGAGATATTGTAGGAGCCCGAGGCATCGCCGCCGGTACCGACGACATCGACGGCGTCGGCCGGCGCTTTCACGCCGAGCATCTTGGCGCGCATCGTCGTCACGGCGCCCGTGATTTCGTCGACAGTTTCGCCGCGCACGCGCAGGCCCATCAGCAGGCCGCCCATCTGCGACGGCGTCGCTTCGCCCGACATCATGCGGTCGAAGGCGTCGGCGGACTCGTCGCGGGTCAGCGCCGCGCCGGTCGCAACCTTGGCAATGAGCGATTTGAAATCGGCCATGCGTTAGCCTGCAAATTGCTTGCTGGAGATCTGTGCCGGCGCGCGCGAAGCGGCGGTGGTGCGGCCGCGCGCGGCATTCCATTGCGCGGCGAGGTCGAGAAAATTCTTCAGCATCAGGTGGCCATGCTCGGAGGCGATGCTCTCGGGATGAAACTGCACGCCATGCAGCGGCAGGCTCTCATGCATCATGCCCATGACGAGGCCGTCGGCGGTCTGCGCATTGGCGATCAGTTGCTTCGGCATCGTCGCGCGGTCGACCACCAGCGAGTGATAGCGCGTCGCCTTGAAGGTGCCGTTGATGCCGCGGAAGACGCCGGAATTGGTGTGGCTGATGTCGGCGAGTTTGCCGTGCACCGGCGACGGCGCGCGCACGACCTTGCCGCCGAAAGCCTGGCCCATGGCCTGATGGCCGAGGCAGACGCCAAGCATCGGCACAGTCTTGGAGGCTTTCGCGATCAGGTCGAGGCATATGCCGGCTTCGTTCGGCGTGCAGGGGCCGGGCGACAGCACGATGCCGTCGGGCTCCATCGCCATGACGTCGGCGGACGAGATCTTGTCATTGCGATGGACAACGACGTCCGCCCCCAAGCCGCCCAGATAATGGACGAGGTTGAAGGTGAAGCTGTCGTAATTGTCGATCAGAACGATCATGGCAAAGGTCTTAAGGTCCGCCCGGAGGGGGGTCAAGGATCGGCCGGAAGCAGGCTTAAGTCGGGCTCACGCCTTATGGATCGGGTCGATCCACGGCACGTTTTCGGGCTTCTCGACCGGCTCGATGTCGAGATTGACCACCACCGCCTCGTTATCCGAGCGCACCAGCACGCATTCGAGGACTTCGTCGCGGCTGGCGTTGATTTCCTGATGCGGCACGTAAGGCGGAATGAAGATGAAATCGCCGGGGCCCGCTTCCGCGGTGAATTCGAGGTGTTCGCCCCAGCGCATCCGCGCCTTGCCGCGTACGACGAAGATCACGCTTTCGAGCGCGCCGTGATGATGCGCTCCCGTTTTCGCGTCGGGATGGATGTGGACCGTGCCGGCCCAGAGCTTCTGTGCGCCGACGCGGGCGGCATTGATCGCGGCCTTGCGGTCCATGCCGGGCGTCTGCGCGGTGTTGGGATCGAGCGAATTGCCGGGAACGACGCGCACGCCGTCGTGCTTCCACTTCGGTTCGTGGGAATGGTCGTGGCTGTGATCGTGCGGGTGATCGTGAGAGTGCGAATGATCGTGGTCGTGGGCCATCGTCCGCTCCCGGATGTGTCGAAATTTATTGGCCGCGTTTGGCGGCGCTGGCGAACCTACGTGCTTCCTCGGCGGCGCGGAATAGCGCCTTGGCCTTGTTGACGCATTCCTGCTGCTCGCTGGCGGGATCGGAGTCGGCGACGATACCGGCGCCGGCCTGCACATACATGGTGCCGTCCTTCACCAACGCGGTGCGCAGCACGATGCAGGTGTCCATCTCGCCGGCGGCCGAGAAATAGCCGACGCAGCCGGCATAGAGGCCGCGCTTTTCCTTTTCGAGTTCGTCGATGATCTGCATGGCGCGCACCTTCGGCGCACCCGACACGGTGCCGGCCGGAAAGCCCGCCGCCAAAGCATCGAGCGCATCGCAATCGGGCCGCAGCTTGCCCTCGACGTTGGAGACGATGTGCATGACGTGGCTGTAGCGCTCGACGAAATACTGGTCGGTGACTTTCACCGTCCCGATTTGCGCCACGCGGCCGACATCGTTGCGGCCGAGATCGAGCAGCATCAGATGTTCGGCGCGCTCCTTCGGATCGGCCAGCAATTCGGCTTCGAGCGCCTTGTCTTCGTGCGGCGTCGCGCCGCGCGCGCGTGTGCCGGCGATGGGGCGGATCGTGACTGTGTCGTCGGCGACCTTGACCAGAATTTCCGGGCTGGAGCCGGCAATGGCGAAGCCGCCGAGATCGAGGAAATAGAGATAGGGCGATGGATTGGTCCGCCGCAGCGCGCGGTAGAGCGAGAACGGCGGCAGCGAGAACGGTGCTTCGAAGCGTTGCGCCAGCACGATCTGGAAGGCGTCGCCGGCGGTAATGTAATCCTTCGCCTTGAGCACCATCGCCTTGTATTCGTCCGCCGTGGTGTTCGACTTCGGCGGCACGTCAAGCGGACCCTCGTCATATTCGGCCAGCGATTTGTCGAGCGGCCGATCGAGACTGTCGACAACACCGGACAGGCGCTCGATGGCGCGCGCGAGCGCGGTCTTCGCATCGACGTTCTTGTCGGGCCGCACCGGCGTGACGATGGTGATGGAATCCTTCACGGCATCGAACACGACGATGATGGTCGGCCGCACCAGCACAGCGTCGGGAATGCCGATCGGATCGGGATTGGGCGCCGGCAGATTTTCCATCAGCCGCACCATGTCGTAGCCGAGATAGCCGAACACGCCGGCGGCCATCGGCGGCAGGCTGTCGGGCAGTTCGATACGGCTTTCCGCGATCAGCGAGCGAAGGGCATCGAGCGGTGCCTCGGGGCAGGGCGCAAATGCATCCGGCTTGGTGCGCGCACTGCGGTTCACTTCGGCCTTGCGGCCGTTCGACCGCCAGATCAGATCCGGTTCGAAACCGATGATGGAGTGGCGGCCGCGCACCGCGCCGCCTTCAACCGACTCCAGCAGAAAGCTGTTGGCTTTGCCGCCGCCGAGTTTGAGAAAGGCCGACACCGGCGTTTCGAGGTCGGCAACGAGCGTTGTCCACACCACCTGCGCCTGGCCTTTGCCATAGCGTTCGGTGAATGCAGCTTCCGACGGTTCGATCTGCATGGCGACCGTCTGAGTTATTGCTGCGGAGCCGTGCCGCCGCCGACGACCTGGCTCAAGGCCTGCTGGTTGATCTTCACGCCCATATCGGCTTCGAGCTTGCCGATATATTCGCCGATAATGTCGTCGGCGTAGGAGTTTTGCAGCGTCGTGTTGAGCTGCTTGGCTTCCGGCGATGCTGCATCGATGGTCGGGTCGATGACATCGATCACGCGGAAGACAAACCGCTGCGTTTGCGTATCGCCTTCAGCCTCGGCAGCGGCGCCCTTCGCCGTCTTGAACACGGCGTCGACGAGTTTTGCCGGTGTTTGCGGCGTCGGCTTGCCGCGCTGGATGCCGGCGGTCGAGCCTACGGTAAACCCGATATCCTTGGCGATATCGGCGAGATTCGCGCCGGTCTTGAGCTTGGCGACCATGGCGTCGCCCTTCTTCTGCAAGATAGTCGCGGCTTCGTCGTCGCGCCAGCGCTGCACGACCGCATCCTTCACTTCGTCGAGCGGCCGGTCGCGCGAGCGTGTGATGCCGGTGACGTCGAACCAGATGTAACCGCCGCCGGGGATTTGCAGCGCTTCGGTATCGACACCGACGTCGGTGCCGAACGCCGCGGTGATCACATCGGGCGTCTTCGGCAGGTTCGGAATCGCCGCGCCATTCGGGCCGCGGCCGGCGCGGTCGACGGCATCATAGGTGACCGACTTGAGATTGAGCTTCTTCGCCGTCTCCGCGAGCGTCGATCCCGCGGCGCGTTCGTCTTCGATCTTGTCGCGCAACGCGCCGAGTTCTGAGCGGGCGCGCGCTTCGGCCAGGCCTTTCTTGATGTCGGCGGCGACGTCTTCGTACGTCTTCTGCGAGCCGGCTTCGATCTTGCCGGCCTGCAGGATCACGGTGCCGAAGGTGCCTTTGACCGGCGCACTGGTTTCGCCCGACTTCAAGGCGAAGGCGGCATCGGCAATGGCGGGATCGATGATGTCGGCCTTGGTCACGGTGCCGAGATCGACGTCGGAATCTTTCAGGCCGCGCTCTTTGACGAGATCGGCCCAGCTTGTGCCTTTGCCGAGCTTGTCGGCAGCGGCTGCGGCTTCTTCCGCCGTCGGGAACGACATCTGGCGCATCTCGCGCTTTTCCGGCGTGCCGAAGGTTGCCTTGTTCTGCTCGAAATACTTCTTCGAGTCGTCGTCGGTGATGGCATCGGGCTTGGCGATGTCGGCCGGCGTCAGCGAGAGCAGGGTGACTTTGCGATATTCCGGCGCGCGGAACAGAACCTTGCGGTCCTCGAAATACTTGGTGATCTGCTCGTCGGTCGGCGCCGGGATGTAGCCGGCCTGCGCCGCGGTCAGCGCGATGTATTCGATAGTCCGTTTTTCGTTCTGAAACTGATTGATCGCGTTCAGCATCGACGACGGCACCTTCAGATCGCCACTGATGCTCTGGGCGATCTGGCGGCGCAGCAGCACGTTGCGCTGTTCGGCGATGTAGCGGCCTTCGGTAAATCCGGCCTGACGGATGGTCTGTTCAAACCGGCTGCGGTCGAACTGGCCGTTCGGACCCCAGAAATTCTGGTCGGCGATGATGCGCTGCGCGATGTCCTCATTCGACAGACCGAGGCGCAGGTCACGCGCTTGCTGGTCGAGCGTCGTCTCGGCAACGAGCTGGCCGAGCAACTGGCGGTCGATGCCGACGGCGCGCGCCTGATCGGACGTGATCGGGCGGCCGGCCTGGCGGCTGATGCGCTGGAGTTGATCCGTATAATACTGGCGGAATTGTTCGATCGAGATTTCGGTGCCGCCGATCTTGGCCACCGAGTTCGCGCCGAAGCCGCGGAAAATATCGCCGATGCCCCAGATCGCGAAACTGACGATGAGGCCGCCCATGACGACCGCCATGATGGTCTTGCCGACCCAGGTCGAAGAAGCTTTGTGGATTCCGCGAAGCATGCGCGCTTAGTTCCCGGCCGGTTGAAGTCGAAATGAAGGGTGGTCGCGCCCTTATAGGGAGCGGGTCAACTGCTTGCAACTCAAGAAGGATCGGCGTTACGCCGCACCCTCTGGCAATGGCGGGGCGGGTCTGGTAACCGCGACGGCACAAGGGGAGCGACGGATGGCAGCAAGTGTACGCCCGCTGGTGGCAGGCAACTGGAAGATGAACGGGCTTGCGGCCGCGATGGGCGAGTTCAACGGCATCAAGGCCGGGGCCGACAAACTGGCCGACAAGGCCGAGTTGATGGTGTGCCCGCCGGCGACCTTGCTGGCGCAGTTTAACTGGGCAGCGAAAGGCTCGAAGCTGACCCTGGGCGGCCAAGACTGCCACGCCAAGGTGTCCGGCGCCCATACCGGCGATATCGCCGCGGAGATGCTCAAGGACGCCGGCGCGTCCGCCGTGATCGTCGGCCACTCGGAACGCCGCACCGACCATCGCGAGACCGATGCCGAGGTGAAGGGCAAGGCTGCGGCCGCGCACCGGGCAGGGCTTACCGCGATCGTTTGCGTCGGCGAGCAGAAGTCACAGCGCGAGGCCGGCGAGACGCTTGCCGTGGTTGGCGGCCAGCTCGACGGCTCGCTGCCCGACACCGCAACAGCCGCTACTTTGGTGGTGGCCTATGAGCCGGTCTGGGCCATCGGTACCGGCCTGACGCCGACCCCGGCGGACGTCGCCGAAGTCCACGCCTTCATCCGCAAGAAGCTCGACGAGCGTTACGGCGCCGAGGGCAACGGCATGCGCATTCTCTACGGCGGCTCGGTTAAGCCGTCGAATGCCAAGGAATTGCTCGGTCTGCCACACGTGAACGGCGCCCTGGTCGGCGGCGCCAGCCTCAAGGCAACGGATTTCCTCGCGATTGCAGAGGTTTACGCGGGCGCGTGACCCCGAAAAGTGGGCACCGGTTTTCGGGCAGGGTCACGCGCAGAGGCAAAACCCCCAGGGGTGGAAAATGGCGGTTCGATCGTGTAGAGACCGCCGCGAATTCCTATATGACTGACGACCGGCCGCCGGGTCTTGGGCTCGGACGGCAAAGTTTGAACGGATAACCGTATGCAGCACGTCATTATCGTCATCCACCTGATGCTGGTGCTCGCCCTGATCGGCGTGGTGCTGTTGCAGCGCTCCGAAGGCGGCGGCCTTGGCGTCGGCGGCGGTGGCGGCAGCTTCATGTCGAACCGCGGCACCGCCAACGTGCTGACGCGCGCCACCGGCATTCTGGCCGGCCTGTTTTTCGCGACCAGCCTTATCCTGTCGATCCTTGCGGGCTTCAGCCGTACGCCGACCTCGATCATCCAGGGCGGCCAGAGCACGCCCGCCGGCACGCAGGCGCCCCTGGGCGGCGGCGATGGCGGCGGATTGCTGAAACAACTGCAGGGCGCGCCGGCGGCGCCGCCCTCGGGTCCTCAGGTCCCGCAGTCGAAATAAGACCCTTGAAGGGCCGGGAAACCGGCCCTTCGGCGTTATGGGGTGGTCCGGGCCCAAGGCTCGTCCGCTACATGAAAATAGGTATGCAAGTGTCGAAGAAATTAACGTTTTCCCGAGCTACACACAGGCACAGACCGGCCAATCGCTTTTCGCGCTCGTCGAATCGATTCGGCGCGCTTAGAGGGTAGGCCCCATGGCGCGGTACATCTTCATCACCGGCGGCGTGGTGTCTTCCCTCGGCAAAGGTCTCGGCTCGGCGGCCCTCGGCGCGCTGTTGCAGGCGCGTGGCTACAAGGTCCGCCTGCGAAAGCTCGATCCGTACCTGAACGTCGACCCCGGAACGATGTCGCCGTATCAGCACGGCGAGGTTTTCGTCACTGACGACGGCGCCGAAACCGATCTCGACCTCGGGCACTACGAGCGCTTCACCGGCGTTCCGGCCACCAAGCGCGATAACATCACCACCGGCCGCATCTATCTCGACATCCTGACCAAGGAACGGCGCGGCGACTATCTCGGCGCCACCATCCAGGTCATTCCGCACGTCACCAACGCCATCAAGGAGTTCGTGCGCGACGGCAATGACGACTTCGATTTCGTGCTGGTCGAAGTCGGCGGCACGGTCGGCGACATCGAAGGCCTGCCGTATTTCGAAGCCATCCGTCAGCTCGGCAACGACCTGCCTCGCAACGACGCGATTTACATTCACCTGACGCTGCTGCCGTTCATTCCGAGCGCGGGCGAGCTCAAGACCAAGCCGACGCAGCACTCGGTGAAAGAACTGCGTTCAATCGGCATCCAGCCCGACATTCTGCTGTGCCGCACCGACCGGCCGATTCCGGAAGGCGAGCGCCGCAAGCTGGCGCTGTTCTGCAACGTGCGCGAAAGCGCCGTGATCGAGGCGCGCGACGTCGACAACATCTACGCCGTGCCGGAAGCCTATTCGGCGGCGGGGCTCGACAAGGAAGTGCTGGCGGCGTTCGGCATCGAACCGACGGCGGCGCCGAACCTTGCGCGCTGGCACACCATCAACGAACGCGTCCGCAATCCGGAAGGCGATGTCACCATCGCCATCGTCGGCAAATATACCGGCATGAAGGACGCATATAAGTCGCTGACCGAAGCGCTGTCGCACGGCGGCATTGCCAACAAGGTGAAGGTCAATCTCGACTGGATCGAATCCGAAGTGTTCGAGAACAAGGATCCGACGCCGTATCTTGAACACGTCAACGGCATTCTGGTGCCGGGCGGCTTCGGCCAGCGCGGCGCCGAGGGCAAGATCAAGGCGGCGCAGTTCGCGCGCGAACGCGACGTGCCGTATTTCGGCATCTGTTTCGGCATGCAGATGGCCTGCATCGAGGCAGCGCGCAATCTGTGCGGCATCGAGCAGGCGAACTCGACCGAATTCGGCCCGACCTCGGAGCCGCTGGTCGGCCTGATGACCGAATGGCTCAAGGGCAATGATCTCGAGAAGCGCGCCGCCAATGGCGATCTCGGCGGCACGATGCGGCTTGGCGCCTATGATGCGACTTTGGTGCGCGGCAGCCGCGTGGCCAAGATCTACGGCTCGACCGAAATCTCAGAACGCCATCGTCACCGCTACGAAGTGAACACGGCGTACAAGGACCGGCTCGAACAGCATGGCCTGCGTTTCTCGGGCATGTCGCCGGACGGCATTCTGCCGGAGATCGTCGAGTACGAGGATCATCCGTGGTTCATCGGCGTTCAATTCCATCCTGAATTGAAGTCGCGTCCGTTCGAGCCGCATCCCTTGTTTGCGTCGTTCGTCGAAGCGGCGCTCGAACGCAGCCGCCTCGTTTAATTTTTCCACCCACAAAAGAGTAATCTGAATTGGGCAGCGTCACGGCTTTGTCGTGACATCGCTGTGCATTGGCGCGCGTCTGCTCTGCGTGAAACAGTGTGACCTCGCGTACGGTGCCGCTCCGGCAAGTCGTTTGCATCACTCGACTTTCGCTGCACGATGACACGCATTACGCGTCTGTAATTCATAAACTTGTAACTTGAGATCGCATCGCTTCGGGGCTGGATGTGCGCGTTTGATTTTCACAACTGAGGTGACAACATGCGCTCCACAATCATCGTCCTCGCCGCGCTCGCGTCCGGGCTGCTTGCAACCGCGTCGGCGCGTGCCGACATGGTTCACTATGCCGGCGGTCCCGTGCAGGTGGGCAACCAGTGCTGGGTCTCGACCAACAACGACAACGGCTTCGGCTTCTGGAAAGACTGCGCGCCGGTGGCGCGCGTCTCGAAGAAAAAGAAGTAACGAACCAAGGAAGGCCGCGACGGATGTTCTCGTCGCGGCCTTTCGTCTTCGCTGCTTGCGATGATCGGGTTTGGGGCGCTAGGATTATTGGGTACCCAGTTTTGAAAAATGGGTACCCAATAATTTTTCCGTAACTCTCGACTTTCGTTTTAACGCGCGCCGCAACCTCATGGTGTTGCGGTGAATTTTTCGACGAGCTGGCCTCTCCCCACAAAGGGCAGGTTTTCCGGGCGTTAATTTCGAACAGTCTGTATTTTGCACAGACGTAATTTGTTTTCGATCGGCCGCCGCAGTCGAGTTCTCCCGCTCAGGTTTTAACAACAAAAGTTGGGGGGAAATAAAATGCGCTATCTCGTTGCAACCGCCGCCGCCATCGTTGTGAGCGGACTCTTCGCTCTCACACCGGTGCGCGCCGAACCGAACCACTATCTCGGTGCGGAAATTCAGAATGGCAACCAGTGCTGGGTCAGCGCCTCGCCGAACGATCAGGGCTTTTGGCGCGCGTGCCCGAAGCCGGTCCGGGCGATGAAGAAAAGGAAGTAAGCCGGACGAATAGGATCGAGGCTGCGGCCACGGTTCATGCGCAGGCATGGCCGTGGCCGAATTGTTTGTGGTCGGCTATCGTCGCCGCATGACCCGGGGACTCGATCACATCGTCCATGCCGTGCGCGATCTCGACGCGGCGGCGGAGCATTACCAAAGCCTCGGCTTCACGGTCGGCGCGCGCAACAGGCATCCCTGGGGCACGCATAACCGGATTATCCAACTCGACGGCAGCTACATCGAGCTGTTGACTGTCGGTGAGCCGGAAAAGATTTCGCCGCACGCGCTGCATTCATTTTCGTTCGGTGCTTTCCATCGCGATTTTTTAGCGCACGGGCAGGGGCTGGCCATGCTGCTGCTCAATTCGCGTGACGCCAAAGTCGACAATGCCGCCTGGCGTGCCGCCGGCATCGGCGACTTCGACGTCTTCAATTTTGAACGTGAAGGCACGCGGCCGGACGGCAGTCCCGTGAAGCTGGCGTTCTCGCTCATCTTTGCCTCCGATCCAAAAACACCGGATGCGGGCTTTGCGGCATGCCAGCACTATTACCCGGAAAATTTCTGGAAACCGGCCTTTCAGACGCACGCCAACGGTGTTGAGCGCATCGCCGCCATTGTCATGGTGGCGGACGATCCGGCGCAGCATTGCGATTTCCTGCTGGCTTATACGGGCGCGGAAGCGGCGCAAGCGGCCGGCGACGGTTTCACCATCGCGCTGCCGCGCGGGGCGATCGACATGATGACGCCCGCGGCCTTCAGCGAACGCTATGGGCTGGCACCGCCGGATACGTCGCGCGGCGCGCGGCTGGCCGCGATGCGCTTTTCCGGCGCCACCGTGACCGCCAATCAGGTCGCGCTGCTCGGCGCGGGGCTGGTATTCGAGCGGTCCTGAGGCGTTCGCGCCCGTTGACCGCGCCGCGCGCCCGCTTCATGGTCCCCGGCGAAAAGGACCGCGAATCTTGGATCAAAACCTCGTTCCCAACGCAGAAGTGACCGTCGGCAATGTCCGCTTCGGCAATGCCTTGCCGTTGGCGCTGATTGCCGGCCCGTGCCAGCTGGAAAGCCGCGCGCATGCGCTGGAGATGGCGACGGCGCTGAAGGAGATCACGGCCAAGGTCGGCATGGGGCTGATCTATAAAACCTCGTTCGACAAGGCGAACCGCACCTCGGCCAAGGCGGCGCGCGGCCTTGGCCTCGATGCGTCGCTGCCGATTTTTGCGGAAATCCGCGATAGCCTGAAGTTGCCCGTGCTCACCGACGTGCATGATGCCGAGCAATGCGCGGCGGTCGCGCCGGCCGTCGATGTGTTGCAGATCCCGGCCTTTCTGTCGCGCCAGACCGATCTGCTGATTGCGGCGGCGAAAACGGGCAAGGTCGTCAACGTCAAGAAGGGCCAGTTCCTCGCGCCCTGGGACATGAAGAATGTCGTCGCGAAGATCACCGCGGCCGGCAATCGCAACGTGCTGCTGACCGAGCGCGGCGCGTCCTTCGGTTACAACACATTGGTCTCCGACATGCGGTCGCTGCCGATCATGCAGCGCACCGGCGCGCCGGTGATTTTCGACGCCACGCATTCGGTGCAGCAGCCGGGCGGGCAGGGCACGTCGTCGGGCGGCGAGCGCGAATTCGTGCCGGTGCTGGCGCGGGCCGCGGTTGCGGTCGGTGTCGCCGGCGTTTTCATCGAGACGCATCAGGATCCCGACAAGGCGCCGTCGGACGGTCCCAACATGATGCCGCTCAAGGAGATGGAAGCGCTGCTGCGCCATCTGGTCGCCTTCGACCGTCTCGCCAAGGCTCTCTAGGCGCCGCGCTCAAGCGGACACCGGGATTTCATGGGAAGTGTGATCAATATCATGGCGCTGGTCGTGTTCGCGACCTCGCTGTTTTCGCGCTCGGTCGATCCGGTCGTGCCGCAGATCGCCGCCGGCTTGAACATCGCGCCGGCCACCGCCGCGTTGCTCTCGACCGGTTTCACGCTGCCTTACGCCTTGATCCAGCCGTTGATCGGCGCGGTTGCCGACATGCTCAGCAAGACGCGGCTGATCATCTTCTGCATGGTCGTGCTCGGCGTCGCGTCCGTGTCGTCGTCGCTGGCGACAAACTTCGAAACCTTGATGACGCTGCGCGTGATCGCCGGCTGCGCCAGCGGCGGCGTGTTCCCGATCGCGCTGGCGCTGGTTGCCGACCGCGTCCCGCTGGCGCAGCGTCAGGTCGCCATCGGCCGCGTTCTGGCCGCCGCGCTCTCCGGCAATCTGCTCGGCGCCACCGCCTCCGGCGTGATCGGCGACTTGATCGGCTGGCGCGGTGTCTTCGTGACGACCGGATCGATCTGCCTGCTGACCTTGATCGTCGCGGTGCCGGCCTTGCGCGGCCTGAACGAGAAAGCCGGACGCTTCGATCTCTCGACCCTGCTGCCGAACTACCGCGCCATTTTCAGCAATCCGCTGGCGAAGTACTGCTTCGGCGCCGTGTTCATCGAAGCGATCTTCATGTTCGGCATCTTCCCGTACATGGCCGTGATGCTGAGCACGGAAGGCGAGACGCGCGCCTCGATCGCCGGTCTCGTCATCGCCGGCTTTGCGATCGGCGGCATCATCTACACCTTCGTCGTCTCGAAACTGCTGACGCTGCTCGGCGAAAAGCGGTCCATGGCTATCGGCGGCATGGTGATCGGACTGTGCCTCGTCGTGATCGCGTTCCGCGCGCCGTGGCAGATCGAGTTCATCAATTTCATCGTGCTCGGTTTCGGCTTCTACATGCTGCACGGCTGCATTCATGTGTACGCCACCGAGCTTGCGCCGATGGCGCGCGGCACCGCGATGTCGGCGCACACGGCCTTCTTCTTTTTCGGCCAGGCCATGGGTCCGGTGCTGTACGGACTGTTCCTCAGCAGCGTCGGCTTTGTGCCGGTGCTGGTGTTCGGCGCTGTCGCCATTGCCATCACGGGATGGGTTTGCGCCTTCAGCCTGCGCCACAAAACGCCGCCCGCGGCACACTAATTTTTAGGGATATTGCGCTGCCCGCACTTTTCGGGCGCAACCGTGCCGCTATGATCGCACCATCAGGAGGCGACCGATGGTGCTGCAATCGCTACAGGGCCTGCCGGCTTTCATTGCGTATTTCTGTCTGACCATCGTGGCCGTGGTCGTCTATCTCGCGGTCTATATGCGGATCACGCCGCATGACGAGTTCGTTCTGATCCGCCGAGACCTGCCCGGCGCGTCGATTGCGCTGGGGCTCAGTCTTCTGGGCTTTGCGCTGCCGCTGGCCTCGGCGGTCGCCCATTCGGCCAACCTGCTGGACTGCGCCATCTGGGCCGTGATTGCGCTGATCGTGCAGATACTGGTGTTCTTCGCCATCCGTATTCCGGTGCCCGACGTTTCCGACCGCATCGCCAAAGGTGAGATGGCGGCGGCGATCTGGCTGGGTCTGGCATCCGTGACGGCCGGCCTGCTCAGCGCCGCATCGATGACTTTGTGAGATCGCAATGAAGCGATCCTCCCAGGTCGCGGTGTTGCTGGCGGGCGTGACCGCTGCGGGCGGCGCGGGCTACGCCATGATGGCGCCGGACGATTGCGCCAAACAGGAGCGCCCGGGTGTGTCGTCGGACCAGACCGCGACACGCTGTACGACGGGCCGCAGCTCAAGCCACACCTATTATTCTCACGGCCAGAGCAGCTTTTTCGGTTCGGACGATTCCAGCCGCCATAGCTCATCGTCGTCATCGTCCTCCTCGTCCGGCAGTCACGCGTCGCTTGGCGGCGGCGGACCATCGTTCGGCGGCTTCGGCGGCACCGGTCACGCTTTTCATTCGTCCGGCAGCTGATGCAACGCGTCGTCTGCGAAGAGCGTCCGGACTGGCGCGCGCAGGCGGAGACGCTCGGTTTCGATTTTCACACCGCCGACGGTGAGCGCTATTGGGACGAGTGCGCCTATTACAGTTTTACGCTCAACGAGATCGAAAACGTCTTCGAGGCGCCAACCGCCGAGCTCGATGATATGTGCCGCCAGGTCGTCGCCCGTGCCGTCACCGACGAGCGCGCGCTGCGGCGCCTTGCCATCCCGGTGCAATACTGGAACTGGATCGCGCGCAGTTGGAAACAATCCGAGCCGAGCCTCTATGGCCGCTTCGACCTGGGCTTCGATGGCACAGGCCCGGCCAAACTTCTCGAATACAATGCCGACACGCCGACGACCTTGTTCGAAACCGGCGTGTTTCAATGGTCATGGCTCGGGCAGGCGATCGGGCGAAAAACGCTGCCGGCTGACGCCGACCAGTTCAATTCGCTGCACGACCGGCTGATCCTCGGGCTCAAGGACATCGGCAAAGGCCGCATCCTTCACCTCACGGCGATGCTGGATAACGTGGAAGACGCCGGCAACATCGCCTATCTCGACGACTGCGCGTGGCAGGCCGGGCTGTCGACCAAAGTGCTGCCGATCGAGGATATCGGCCGCGCCCGGACAGGCGGCTTTGTCGACAAGGATTCAGTCGCCATCGAACTGCTGTTCAAACTCTATCCATGGGAATGGATGATGCGCGAGCAGTTCGGCGCCTCGTTATCCGGCTCGACTACGCAATTCATCGAACCGCCCTGGAAAGCCATCCTCTCGAACAAGGGACTGCTGCCGCTGCTATGGCAGATGTTTCCAAATCATCCGAATTTGCTGCCGGCCTATTTCGACGACGATCCGGCGGTCGGCGATCTCGGCAATACCTATGTCCGCAAGCCGCTCTATTCGCGTGAAGGTGCCAATGTCGAACGCGTGGTCGATGGTCGCGCGCTCGAAAGGGAAGAGGGGCCCTACGGCGCGGAAGGCTATGTGCGTCAGGCGATCACAAGGCTTGCCGAATTCGACGGCAACTATGCCGTCATCGGCTCATGGATGGCCGCCGGTGCGCCGTGCGGTCTGTCGATCCGCGAAGACACCGGCCCGATCACGCGCAACACGTCGCGTTTCGTGCCGCACGCCATCGTCGGCTGAACGTCAGCCGCGGCCGCGATAGGGCGCGACGCCCTGATCGGGCACCCAGACGCTCTTCGGCAACTTGCCGGCCTGCCAGAACACATCGATCGGGATGCCGCCGCGCGGGTACCAATAGCCGCCGATGCGCAGCCACTTCGGCTTGATCTCGGCAAAGATGCGCTTGCCGACGGCCACCGTGGCGTCTTCGTGAAACGCGTCCTCGTTGCGGAAGCTGAACAGATAGAGTTTCAGCGATTTCGACTCGAGCAGGAACTTGCCCGGCACGTAGTCGACGACCAGATGCGCGAAGTCCGGTTGGCCTGTCACTTTGCACAGGGTCGTGAATTCCGGCGCCGTGAAACGCGCCACATAATCCGTGTCGGAATGCAGGTTCGGCACGCGGTCGAGCACGGCCTCACGCGGCGAGGCGGGAATGGGCGTTTGGCGCCCGAGCTGCAATGTCTTGTTGACTGTTTTCTTGGCCATGGTTTTGGACCCTCTTCGCGGCCTTGGATGCCCGGCCAAGCGGGGCATGACAAGAGGGTTATCCATCCTGTAGAAGGCGGCCAAATTCCACCTCCGGCACGCCAGGGACCCTCATGACCGCCATTATCGACATTATCGGCCGCGAAATTCTCGACAGCCGCGGCAACCCGACCGTTGAAGTCGATGTCATTCTGGAAGACGGCTCGGTCGGCCGCGCAGCGGTGCCGTCCGGCGCCTCCACCGGCGCCCACGAGGCCGTCGAACTGCGCGATGGCGACAAGTCCCGCTACAGCGGCAAGGGCGTGCGCAAGGCGGTCGATGCCGTCAACGGCGAGATCTTCGACGCGCTCGGCGGCATGGATGCCGAATCCCAGGCGCAGATCGACGAGACCATGATCGCGCTCGACGGCACGCCGAACAAGGCCCGGCTCGGCGCCAACGCCATCCTCGGCGTCTCGCTCGCCGCCGCCAAGGCCGCCGCGACGTCGATGAATACGCCGCTCTATCGTTATGTCGGCGGCACCGCGGCACGGCTCCTGCCGGTGCCGATGATGAACATCGTCAATGGCGGCGTGCATGCCGACAACCCGATCGACTTCCAGGAATTCATGATCATGCCGGTCGGGGCGAAGAACGTCGCCGAGGCCATCCGGTGCGGCTCCGAAATCTTCCACACCTTGCGCGCCGCCCTGAAGCAGGCCGGGCTCAACACCAATGTCGGCGATGAAGGCGGCTTTGCGCCGAATCTGAAGTCGGCGGAAGCCGCGCTCGATTTCGTCATGCAGTCGATCGAGAAGGCCGGCTACAAGCCGGGCGACGACGTTGTGCTGTCGCTCGATTGCGCCGCCACCGAGTTCTTCAAGGACGGCAAGTACAATTACGAAGGCGAGGGCAAGACCCGCACCATCGAGCAGCAGTCCGATTATCTTGCCAAGCTCGTCAACGACTATCCGATCGTCACCATCGAAGACGCGATGTCGGAAGACGATTGGGATGGCTGGAAGCTGCTGACCCAAAAGATCGGCGCCAAGTGCCAACTCGTCGGCGACGATCTTTTCGTCACCAACGTCAAGCGCGTGGCGCAGGGCATCAAGGACGGCGTCGGCAATTCGGTGCTGATCAAGGTCAACCAGATCGGCTCGCTGACCGAGACCCTGTCGACCGTCGAATTGGCGCACAAGGCGGGGTACACCTGCGTGATGTCGCACCGCTCGGGCGAAACCGAAGATTCGACCATCGCCGACCTCGCGGTCGCGACGAACTGCGGTCAGATCAAGACCGGCTCGCTGGCGCGCTCGGACCGCACCGCCAAGTACAACCAGTTGCTCCGCATCGAGGAACAACTGGGCGCGCAGGCCCAGTATGCCGGCCGCAATGCCCTAAAGGCGACGCGCTAAGCCAGACGGCGCTTTCTGTTGCGATGGCCGGGCTTGTCCCGGCCATTTGCTTTTGGGGGACTGGAACTTCAGGGAGCCGCCGACGGGTCCGGCGCCGTATCGGCGGTAAACCGTTGTTAAACACGCTTTAACGGGATTGCCGCATCTTGCGGCCATGGTCTCCCACCGCCGCCGCCGCACGATTCTGACCGCGCTTGGGCTTTACGTCTTTGCCGCGGCCTTTATCGGCTATTTCGGCGTCAACGCCTTTACCGGCAATCACGGCCTGCGCGCCCAGATCGACCTCGATCAGCAGATGACGGCGATGCAGGAGGAACTGCGGCAGGTGAAAGCCGAACGCGCGCTGTGGGAGCGCCGCGTTGCCTTGCTGCGGTCCGACCGTATCGATCCCGACATGCTGGACGAGCGTGCCCGGGCGCTGATCGGTTATGTCGATTCCCGCGACTTGGTCTTTTTGTTGCCGCGCTAGCCGCCGCCCGGCAACTTTCTAATACCGTTGAAAAAGTTTCCCCATTTCATAGCGCAAATGCGCTGCACAATGGGCGCGGTGCTTTCACCCCCATTCGAATTACGCTATTGGGAACGGGTCTTCACGACGCCCCCGGCAGGGCGTCTCAAAAAGCCTTAGAAGTCCCAGGGAGTGCCAATGGCGGTCGCCCAGATCAACGCGAGCACCAATCAGAACGGCCCGGCAGCGGGCCACAACTCGGTGCCCGAGTTCACCAAGGATCAGGACCTTTCCGCCTACGAGACCATGCTCACAATCCGCCGCTTCGAAGAAAAGGCGGGTCAGATGTACGGCATGGGTCTGATCGGCGGCTTCTGCCATCTCTACATCGGCCAGGAAGCGGTCGTCGTCGGCATGCAGATGGCGCAGAAGCAGGGCGACCAGGTTATTACCGGTTACCGCGATCACGGCCACATGATTGCCTGCGGCATGGAAGCCAAGGGCGTGATGGCCGAACTGACGGGCCGCTCGCACGGTTATTCCCGGGGCAAGGGCGGCTCGATGCACATGTTCTCGAAAGAGAAACATTTCTACGGCGGCCACGGCATCGTCGCAGCCCAGGTGCCGCTCGGCACGGGTCTCGCTTTCGCCAACCATTATCGCGGCAATGACAATCTGAGCGTCGTCTATTTCGGTGACGGCGCGGCCAACCAGGGCCAGGTCTACGAGAGCTTCAACATGGCGGAGCTCTGGAAGCTCCCGGTGATCTACGTCATCGAAAACAACCGCTACGCCATGGGCACCTCGATCACGCGCGCCTCGGCGGAAGTGAACCTGTCGCGCCGCGGTCTCTCGTTCAACATTCCGGGCGAGCAGGTCGACGGCATGGACGTGCGCGCCGTGAAGGCTGCCGGCGATCGCGCCGCCGCCTGGTGCCGCGCCGGCAAGGGTCCGTACATCCTCGAGATGCTGACCTACCGCTATCGCGGCCACTCGATGTCGGATCCGGCGAAGTACCGCACGCGCGAAGAAGTCGACAAGGTGCGCAACGCCTCCGACCCGATCGACATGGTGCGCGCGCGCCTCATCGAAAAGAAGTTCGCCACCGAAGAGTCGTTGAAGAAGATCGACGGTCAGGTCCGCGATCTCGTCAACCAGGCGGCCGAATTCGCCACCCACGATCCCGAGCCGGATTTATCCGAGCTCTACACCGACATCTATCGTTAGCCGCCCGTCGTCCGTTGCTCACCGCTGACAACAAGAAACGAACCGCGTAGGAAATAGTAGCGCCCATGCCGATCGATGTTCTCATGCCTGCGCTGTCGCCCACGATGGAAAAGGGCAACCTTGCCAAGTGGCTCAAGAAAGAGGGCGACAAGGTCAAGTCGGGCGACATCATCGCCGAGATCGAGACCGACAAGGCGACGATGGAAGTCGAGGCCACCGACGAAGGCACGATGGGCAAGATCCTGGTGCCGGAAGGCACCGCCGACGTTGCGGTCAATACGCCGATCGCGGTGATCCTCGGCGACGGCGAGAAGGCCGGCGACATTGCGGCCGCGAAACCCGCGCCGAAGAAAGCCGACGCGCCCGAGCAAAAGGACAAGGCTGCCGAGTCCGCCGCGCCGGCCGAAGCCAAAGCTGACGCACCCGCGCCGAAGAAGGCGCCGCAAGCCCCTGAAACGCAGGTCGCCGCCGATCCCGGCATTCCCGAGGGCACCGAGATGGTCTCCATGACCATGCGCGAAGCCTTGCGCGACGCCATGGCCGAGGAAATGCGCGCCGACAAGGACGTCTTCGTCATGGGCGAAGAGGTCGCGGAATAGCAGGGCGCCT
>CAIYTE010000061.1 GCA_903929045.1 uncultured Hyphomicrobiales bacterium | reverse complement strand
TGGAGTCCCGCTTACGCGGGAATGAGCGGAGTATGTGCAGCTCTACGCTCACGGCACCAGCTTGTAGCCGCCGGCTTCCGTCACCAGGATCGCGGGCATGGCGGCGTCCTTCTCGACCTTCTGCCGCAGCCGGTAGATGTGCGTCTCCAAAGTGTGCGTCGTGACGCCGGAATTGTAGCCCCACACTTCCTGCAACAAGGTCTCGCGCGACACCGGTTTCTGACCGGCGCGATAGAGATAGCGCAGGATCGCGGTTTCCTTTTCGGTGAGCCGCACCTTGCCGCCCTTGGGGCTCATCAGAATTTTCGAGCTCGGCCGGAATGAATAGGGCCCGATGGCAAACACCGCATCTTCGCTCGCTTCATGCTGGCGCAGCTGCGCACGAATGCGCGCTAGCAGCACGGCGAAGCGGAACGGCTTGGTGACGTAGTCGTTCGCGCCGGATTCGAGACCGAGGATCGTATCGCTGTCGGTGTCGTGACCGGTCAGCATGATGATCGGCGCCTTGAAACCGTTCTTGCGCAGAATGCGCACCGCCTCGCGGCCGTCCACGTCCGGCAGGCCGACATCCATGATGACGAGGTCGATATTACCGCTCTTGGCGGCCTGCACAGCCTTGGTGCCGCTATCGACCGAGGTCGCCTCGAATTCGTCGTGCAGCGCCAGCTGTTCCACCAGCGCTTCACGAAGCTCGTTGTCGTCATCCACAATGAGGATGTTTCGGGTGTTGGGCATCGCTCGCAATAAATCCCTGAGGCGCGTCGGCAGCGCCATATCGTCAAATATTGCTCGAAGTAGAGCATTAAAGGCTAAAAGAGCAAGCGCGAACTGGTATTTAGCCGGGGACGAGGGCCTCCCAAGGCTTTGTGACAACATGAGAAAAAGGCAGCTTTCCCGCATTACGGTTCGCCGGCGCGCCGGCAACCGGTCGCAAGGCTGGCTCACGGCTGGGCCATTGGCCCTGCCCGTGGCCCTTGGCCGCGGCGGCGTCAAAGCCAACAAGTTCGAGGGCGACGGCGCCACGCCGCGCGGCCGTTTCCGGCTCAAGCGGCTGTGGTGGCGGGCCGGACGGCATGTCCGGCCGGCGACATTGCTGCCGTCGACCCGCATCAAACCCGACGACGGCTGGTGCGAAGATCCGGCGGACCGCCACTACAATCAGCGCATCACGGTGCCGCCGCAGTCAAAGGCGGACAGGCTGACGCGGCTCGATAATCTTTATGACTTTATTATTGAGCTCGATCACAACACCCGGCCGCGCATCGCGCGGCGTGGCAGCGCGGTGTTCATTCATGTCGCGCGCGCCGGATTCAAACCGACCGCCGGATGCGTCGCACTGACACTGCCATCGCTGCGGCTTTTGCTGGCGAAGCTCGGCCCGCGCACACAAATCGTGGTTGATTAATGGTTACGCGCGCAATGCCGTACGGCACTTGCACCAAACCTTAATCATAGCGCTGAGCCCATTCCAAAATATCTGTCACATTAATAATCCCGCGATGGGCTAGTGGTATTTTCCCGGGTGCGCAGAAACGAGAACGGTCGCGCGCCGGGGCGAATTTCCATGGATATGACGATGTCGCGCGATCCGCGCAGTGCTTCCGCCGCCAGAGCGGAAGTCATCGGACGCATTTCGTCCGTTAACGGCTCGCAGTCGATCGTCGATCTCGCGGCGACCACGACAGCCGGTGAAAAGCCGACCGTCGGCAAATTCATGGGCCTGATGAGCACCAAGGCGCTCATCATCGGCTTGATCACCGAGATCGCCGAACAGCCGACGTCCGGCACTGTCGGCGGTCAGACCTTCCGCAAGGTCGCGCGCCTCGATTTGATCGGCGAACTTCGTGCCGACAATGGCGCACAGATTTTTCAGCGCGGCGTCACCGAATATCCCAACATCGGCGACAGCGCTTGCATGTTGACCGAGAGCGATCTGCGGCTCGTCTATGGCGGCGCCGACGGCGACCACGCCCATATCGGCAATCTGCAGCAGAACACAAACATCCACGTCCATATCGACATCGACAATCTGGTCAGCCGGCATTTTGCCATCCTTGGCGCTACGGGCGTCGGCAAGTCGAGCGGCGTCGCCATCATTCTCAATAAAATTCTCGAGACGCGCCCGAACCTGCGCATCTTCTTGGTCGATCCGCACAACGAATACGGCCGCTGCTTCGGCGAAAAAGCCAACGTGCTCAATCCGCGCAATCTGCGCTTGCCGTTCTGGCTTTTCAATTTCGAAGAAACTGTCGATGCGTTCTTCGGCGGCCGCCCGGGCGTCGAAGAAGAAGTCGAAATTCTCTCGGAAGTCATTCCGCTGGCGAAGGCCGCCTATCTGCAATACCGCAACGGCGGCGACCGCAATCCGCTCGCCAAGAAGCGCGATCCGGGCGACGCCGGCTTCACCGCCGATACGCCGGTGCCGTATCGCATCGAGGACCTCATCAACATCCTCGACAACCGCATGGGCAAGCTGGAAAACCGCTCCCGCGCCGTCGTCTTTCACAAACTGATCGGCCGTATCCAGACCTTCCGCAATCACCCGCGCTACGCCTTCATGTTCGAGAACGCCAACATCGGCGGCGACACGATGGCGGAAATCCTCGGCTCGCTGTTCCGCCTGCCGCCGGATGGCAAGCCGATGACCATCATGCAGCTCGCCGGCTTCCCGGCGGAAGTCGTCGACTCGGTCGTCTCGGTGCTGTGCCGCATGGCTTTCGACTTCGGCCTGTGGAGCGACGGCGTCGCACCGCTACTGTTCGTCTGCGAAGAAGCGCACCGCTACGCACCCGCCGACAAGACCATCGGCTTCGGCCCGACCAAGCGCGCGCTGTCGCGCATCGCCAAGGAAGGCCGTAAATACGGCGTTTTCCTTGGTCTGGTGACGCAGCGTCCGGCCGAAATCGACGCAACCATCATCTCGCAGTGCTCGACCTTGTTCGTCATGCGCCTGTCGAACGACCGCGACCAGAACCTGATCCGCTCCGCAGTGTCGGACGCCGCCGCCAACCTGCTGGCCTTCATTCCGTCGCTCGGCGTGCGTGAGGTCTTCACCTTCGGCTCCGGCGTTGCGCTGCCAACACGCATGCGCTTCCAGGAACTGGCGGAGGCACAACGGCCGAGCAGCGAAGCCTCTGGCAATACACGTTCGGATGCCGGCACCAGCATGAACAAGGATCTGCTCACCAGCGTCATCGATCGCTGGCGCAGCGCCACGATGAGCCATCGCGCCGGCGATGACGACTTCAACGACTATGGCGACACGCCATCGCTGCAGCCGGCACCGCAGCCTGCGGCAACCTATGCGCCGCCCCCGGCCCCGAGCGCCCCTTCGATGTATGCGGCGCCGCCGCCCTCGCCCCGTGGCGAAGCGTTGCGCTCAAGTCTGCTGAAAAAGCCGCTCGACGCCAATTCGTTTGGTAACCCGCAGCCCGGCAGCACGCCCGGCTTTCCGTCGCGCTTCACGAAGTAGCTATTTTACCGCGACGACGTCGATCAGCGCCGACATGCCACCATGGCCGGCGCCTTCATAAATCTCGGCGTCGTATTCGCGAATATCCAGCGACGCAAAGTCACCAAACCCACGCTCAAGCATCTCGCGCGTGTACAGATTTTCGATCTGCGACGGTCCACCGGTCTTGTATTTGAGTTGCTCCGGCCGATAGCCTTCGAGCAACAGCAATCCGCCCGGCTTCAGCGTCTTCTTGATGCCGGCGAAAATCTTGTCGCGCTCCGCGGGCGCGGCAAACTGAAAGAAAATCCCCGCGACCACGTCATACGTGCCCGCCGGGTAATCCCAGTTCACGATGTCGGCCTGCTCGACGCGCATGGTGACGCTACGCGCGGCCGCGAGCTTGCGGGCTTTCTCCTGTGCCAGCGGCGAGAAATCGATCGACAGCACATCGAGGCCTTGCTCGGCCAGGAACACACCGTTGCGGCCTTCGCCATCAGCGATGGCCAGTCCCGACTGGCCCTTGCGTAACAAGGACGCGTGCGATTTCAGAAAAGCGTTGGGCTCGGTGCCGAAACGATAGTCTTCGCCGGCAAAGCGCTGCTGCCAATGTTCGTAATCGTTGTTGTTGGCCACGTTAATGCCGTCCTCCGAAGATCGCGGAGCCGACGCGCACATGCGTGGCGCCGAGCGCGATAGCGTCCGCGAAGTCCGCGCTCATGCCCATCGACAACAGTTGCAGCCCGTTGCGTTTGGCGATTTTCGCGGTTAGGGCAAAATGAGGCCCCGGCGCTTCCTCGGCGGGCGGGATGCACATCAGGCCCGCCATGGTGAGCCCGTAATTGTCGCGGCACGCCGCAAGAAACGCGTCAGCCTCTTCCGGCAACACACCAGCCTTCTGCGGCTCGGCGCCGGTATTGATCTGCGCAAACAGCACGGGCGAACGGCCCTGCTTCTGGATTTCTTTCGACAGCGCGTCGCACAGGCTCGCTCTGTCAACGGAATGAATGGCGTCGAACAACGCCACCGCTTCCTTGGCTTTGTTGGACTGCAACGGCCCGATCAGGTGCAGCTTGATCCCGGCTGTTGCGGCCGTCAGTGCCGGCCACTTGCCCTTAGCTTCCTGCACACGGTTTTCGCCGAACACACGCTGCCCGGCAGCGATCACAGGCGGGATGGCTTCAGCCGGAAAGGTCTTGGACACGGCGACCAGTTCGACATCGCCCACGGCGCGGCCCGCATCGCGGCAGGCGCGCGCGATTTCGCCGCGGACGTGTTCAAGGCCGGAAAGGGCGGTGGCGTCGGACATGCGATTGCGTATAACGCACCGCGCCGCGGCTCGCCACGTCAAATCCCGGCGTCAGATAAACGGACGCCCAGCCCGCGGCTTGACCTCGTCGCCGGCAATCGCGGTCAACGCCGCGCGATCGACCATTTCGAAAATGCGGTCTTTCCAGCGGATGGCATGCGACGCCATCAGGCGCTTGAGCGTCTTGTTGGTGTGCACGAGCGACATGCCCAGCGTATCGGCGAGATGCTGCTGCGTGAACGGAAACTGGATGGTGCCGTTCTTGACCATGCCAGCCTCGTCGGCGCGCACGTAAAGATGCATCAGCAGGTAGGCGGTGCGTTCAAGCGCGGTGCGCCGTCCAAGATTGACGAGCTGTTCGTCGATGAGTTGCTCTTCGCGCGCCGCAAGCCAGGTGACATCGAACGCCAGCGACGGAAACTTGGAATACAGATCCCACAATTTCGCGCGCGGGAAAACGCACAAGGTCAGTGGCGTCAGTGCCTCGACCGAATGCTCCATCTCGCGCATCAGCGCGCCTTGCAGGCCCACCATATCCGCGGGCAAGGCGTAATTGAGAATCTGGCGACGACCGTCGTCGAGCATCTTGTAACGGAAAGCCCAGCCGCTCAGCACGGTGTAGAGATGATCGGCGGTCGCGCCTTCGCGCAGGAAGCTGGCGCCGGGCTCGACGTGCAATTCGTCCATCTTGAACTGCTTGACGAAAGCCAGTTCGTCCGGCGTGAATTCGCGCAAGGTCGGCCGCTTGCGCAGCGGACACTGCTCGCACGGCGTATAGTTGCCGTTGGGACGGCTGTTTCCGACAATCATGATTCCTCACCCCAATGAGTTCACATCGCACGCTTTGAGGAGCCCCCGCTCGATAAAAATTTTCGATCAGATATGTCTTATTTAAATGCCGCTCGTGGTAATTCCCGGCACAAGCGAAAGTTCCATTGACGGAACTGGAGCACACGTGGCCCCCCAAGAACCGGCTATTGCCGGAAAAAGCGCTCTGGTGCTCGACGATGAATTTCTGATCGCGCTCGATATTCAGCAACTGCTGGAGACCGCCGGCGCAGCCAACGTCACCTGCACAGGCAATGCGGCGGACGCGCTCAAGGCTATTCAGGAGCCGCAAAAATTCGACTTCGCGGTGCTCGACTATCGCCTCGACGGCGTCACCAGTAGCCTCGATGTTGCGGACGCGCTGGTGGCCGCCCGGATCCCCTTCGTTTTTCTTACCGGCATGCGCGGCGACAAGCAGATGCGGGACAAATATCCCGACGTCCCGCTCGTCGAAAAGCCCTACGAGGCCAAGCTTCTGATGGAAGCCATCGTTCGCGCGTTAGCGTCCGCCGGGAAATAAAAGCAGGACATAAAAAATCACCGGACCCGCGAGGGCGGATCCGGCGATTTTTGAAGTTCAGGTAGAGACGGTCAGGCAGCCGTCTTCCACTGCGCGATGACGTCCTTGGCCGACTTGTTCAGATGAACATGGGCGTCGACGTGATCGACCAGCGTCAGCGGAATGAAGTGATGCTGGCCGTCCTTCGAATCGCTCTTCGCCAGCTTGATCTTGTCCGCGCCTTCGAGGTGATCGACGGTACCGACGTGCTGGCCATCGGAGCCGAGCACTTCCATATGTTCCTTGATGTTCTGGGCATTCGCCATTTTGGCGTCCTCCATGTTTGATGAGGACTCAACCCATGCGGCCTGCGACAGTTCCCTTGATTTTATTGAAGAAAGAGTTCCTTCCGCTCCGTCAGTCGGTTGGAATATCGTCCAGCGAAACTCCTCGACCCGCGCCTAAACTGGCGCGCGCCTTCTCGACCCGTTGCAGGAACCGGGGATCGTTTTCGAGCCGGTATTCGAACCAATCGTCTTCCGACTCGAATCCGATGAGGACGCCGGCCGGCCGGCCATGGCGCGTGATTACGATCTCCTGGCCTTCCGCCAGGCGAAGGTAATGCGAGAGATCGTCTTTCACTTCCGACAACGGCACTTGTTTCACGCCGGGCTTGCGAACTGAGCCAACCATTTGTCAGCCTCCGATTTTGAAACGATCGCCAATATTTCGACGGTCGAAAGGGTAACATCGTAGAACACGCGGATATCGCCAATGCGAAGCCGGAATTGCGGTCGGCGGACACCGCGAAGCTGTTTGATCCGGCTCCGGCTCACTTTTCGCGGCTCGTGCCTCAAATGCGTTTCGAGCGCAGCCCGCACCTGGCTCCGCGCACGGGCGGTCAACGCCCTGAAATCCTCGACCGCTTCCGGCGCCAGGATGACCTCGTAACGCATTCTGGCTAGAATATAGCTATAATTTTGGCGGTCAATCGGCGTTGCGGCCGGTAGCGACACCCGCCCGTGCCCGTTGACCCCTTGGCCTCTTCCATGTCACTTCACGGCTCCTTAAAAAGAGCCGGAAATGCCCCCCGATTCGAGCAAAAACGAGCGCTATAACGCCCGCGAGGCCGAGGCCCGCTGGCAGAAGCTGTGGGATGACCGCGGCATCTACGCCACCAAGAACGAAGACCCCCGGCCGAAATACTACGTGCTGGAGATGTTCCCCTATCCGTCAGGGCGCATCCATATGGGGCATGTGCGCAACTACACGATGGGCGACGTGGTCGCGCGCTTCAAACGCGCCATGGGCAACGCCGTGCTGCACCCGATGGGCTGGGACGCCTTCGGCATGCCGGCGGAAAACGCCGCCATCGACCGCAAGGTGCATCCCAAGGAATGGACCTACGCCAACATCGCGTCGATGAAGAAGCAGCTGCAGTCCATGGGACTGTCGCTCGACTGGGCGCGCGAAGTCGCGACCTGCGATCCGAGCTACTACAAGCATCAGCAGAAAATGTTTCTCGACTTCGTCAAGGCGGGGCTGGTCGAGCGCAAGAAATCGAAAGTGAACTGGGATCCGGTCGACAACACCGTGCTCGCCAACGAGCAGGTGATCGACGGCCGCGGCTGGCGTTCCGGCGCGCTCGTCGAGCAGCGCGAACTGATCCAGTGGTTCTTCAAGATCAGCGATTACTCGGAAGACCTGCTCAAGGCGCTCGACACGCTCGACCGTTGGCCGGAAAAAGTCCGGCTGATGCAGAAGAACTGGATCGGCAAGTCGGAAGGCTTGCTGGTGCGCTTCATGCTCGACACCGCGAGCACGCCGAACAAAGAAAACGAACTCGAGATTTTCACGACACGGCCCGATACGTTGTTCGGCGCGAAGTTTCTCGCGCTGGCGCCGGATCATCCGCTGGCAACAGCGGCTGCGGCGAAAAATCCGAAGGTTGCGGCGTTCATCGAAGAATGCCGGCACATGGGCACGTCGCAGGCGGCGATCGACACCGCCGAGAAGATGGGCTTCGACACCGGCATCAAGGCCGTGCATCCGTTCGATCCGGACTGGAAGCTGCCGGTCTATGTCGCCAACTTCATTCTGATGGACTACGGCACCGGCGCCATCTTCGGCTGCCCAGCGCACGACCAGCGCGACCTTGATTTCGTCAATAAATACGGGCTCGGCAACACCCCCGTCGTGTGCCCGCCGAACCAGGATCCCAAGACCTTCGTCATCACCGACACCGCCTATGACGGCGACGGCCGCATGATCAATTCGCGCTTTCTCGATGGCATGAGCATCGACGAGGCCAAGAACGAAGTCGCCTCGCGTCTGGAAAAAACCACCGCGGGCAACCGCGCCGTGGCGCAGCGCCAGATCAATTATCGCCTGCGCGACTGGGGCATCTCGCGGCAGCGTTATTGGGGCTGCCCGATCCCGATCATCCACTGTGACAAATGCGGCGTCGTGCCGGTGCCGGAAAAAGATTTGCCGGTACAACTGCCGGATGACGTCACCTTCGACAAGCCGGGCAATCCGCTCGACCGTCACCCGACGTGGAAGAACGTCAAGTGTCCGCAGTGCGACGGCGCGGCGCGGCGCGAGACCGATACGATGGACACTTTCGTCGACTCGTCGTGGTACTTCGCGCGCTTCACCGATCCGTGGAACACGCAGTCGCCGACGACGCCGAAGGTCGTCAATGAATGGCTGCCGGTCGATCAGTATATCGGCGGCATCGAGCACGCGATTTTGCATCTCTTGTATTCGCGCTTCTTCACGCGCGCGATGCACAAGACCGGCCACACCGGCATCGACGAACCGTTCGCCGGCCTGTTCACGCAAGGCATGGTGGTTCACGAGACGTACAAGAGCAAAGGCGGCGAGTGGGTCGAGCCCGCCAGCGTGCGGATCGAAAGCGTCGGTGACTCACGCAAGGCCACGTTGATCGCCACCGGCGAGCCGATCGAACTCGGCTCCATTGAGAAGATGTCGAAGTCGAAGAAAAACACCATCGACCCCGACGACATCATCGCCGACTACGGCGCCGACACGGCCCGCTGGTTCATGCTGTCGGACTCGCCGCCCGAGCGCGACGTGATCTGGAGCGAGGAAGGCGTCAAGGGCGCATCGCGCTTCGTGCAGCGGCTATGGCGGATGACCGGCGAAATCGCCCAGGTCACCGCGCCGGCCACCCGGCCCGCCGCCTTCGGCCCGGCCGCTCTGGCCGTGCGCAAGGCCGCCCACCGGGCGCTGGACCGCGTCTCCGACGATATCGACAAACTGCGCTTCAACCGCTGCGTCGCCCACATTTACGACTTCGCGAATGCGCTGTCGGACGCCATCGGCGAGGTCGAAACCGCGACCCCGCCCGACATGGCCTGGGCGCTGCGGGAGGCCGGCGACATCCTGGTGAGGCTGTTCCACCCGATGATGCCGCATCTGGCCGAGGAATGCTGGGCGGCTTTGGGCCACAAAACCCTGGTCGCCACCGAGCCCTGGCCCCTGGCCGAGCCGGAATTGCTGATCGAAAACACCGTCATGCTGCCAGTACAGGTCAACGGCAAGAAGCGCGGCGAGGTCACCGTGCCCCGTGACGCCGGAGAGGCCGAGATAAAGGCTGCCGTTTTGGCGCTCGATGAGGTAAAAAAGGCGCTGGATGGCAAAAGCCCGAAAAAGGTCATTGTCGTCCCCAATAGGATTGTCAATGTCGTTGTCTGACCAAATTTCGTCATTCCGGGGCGCTCGCAACGCGAGCGAACCCGGAATCCAGCGCAACCCAATCAAGTCTGGATTCCGGCTCTCGCTTCGCTCGGCCGGAATAACAATGAGGGGTGCCCGAATTCTGGCCGTGCTGGCGCTGGCTGGCCTGACCGCTGGCTGCTTCCAGCCGCTATACGGCGATCGCGCGACCGTTGGCGGCGGCGCCGATGGCCAGATCCTCGACAAGATGCGGGCGATCGACGTCCTGCCGATCACGGTCTCGCAGCCCGGCCGGCTGCCGCGCGTCGGCGGCGAAGTCCGCAACGAGCTGATGTACCAGCTCACCGGCGGCAGCGGCGCCGGTACGACCAGCTACATCCTCAAGATTTCGATCGCCTCGACCAATCTGCAGATCATCGCCGACGTCAACACCGCGCGCGTCGATCAGCAGAATTACGGCATCGATGCGTCCTACACGCTGACGGAAGTCGGCACCGGCAAGCCGGTTGTCAGCGGCAACACCTTCTCCCGCGTGTCGTACGACACGCCCGGCCAGCAGCAGCGCTTCGCCGGTCAGCGCGGCCTGCGCGACGCCGAGAACCGCGCCGCCAAGGTCATCGCCGAGAACATCCGCAACCGCCTCGCGTCGTATTTCACTGCGGGGACATGAGTAAGCTGTCGTCCCCGCGCAGGCGGGGACCCAGTAATCGCCGGCCTTCAATAGATCGATACAGTTGCGAATACTGGATGCCCGCTTTCGCGGGCATGACAAGCTGATGACCGCCCTCAAAGCCTTCGACATCGACAAGTTCGTCGCCAAGCCCGATCCGGCCATGCCGATCGTGCTGGTCTACGGCCCCGATGCCGGTCTGGTGCGCGAGCGCGTCGATGCGCTGGTGAAAGCATCGGTCGACGATGTCAGCGACCCGTTCGCTTTCGTGCGCATCGAGGGCGAGGATCTATCCGGCAATCCATCGCGGCTCGTCGAGGAAGCACACACCGTGCCGCTGTTCGGCGGCCGCCGCGCCGTGCTGGTGAAAGCCGGTTCGCGCAACATTGCGTCCGCGGTCGAGATGGTGGTCAACGCGCCGTCGAAAGAATGCCGCGTCATCATCGAAGCCGGCGATCTGAAAAAGTCGTCGCCGCTGCGCGCCATGTGCGAAAAGTCGAAGGCCGCCGCGGCGCTGCCTTGCTATACCGACGGCGCGCGCGATCTCGAACGCCTGATCGATGAGGAAATGCGCGCGTCAAAACTGACGATCGCACCCGACGCAAAAGCCGCGTTGCTGTCGCTGGTCGGCGGCGATCGTCTCGCCTCGCGCAATGAAATCCGCAAGCTGACGATGTATGCGCAAGGCAAAGACCGCGTCGAACTGGCCGATGTCGTCGCCGTGGTCGCCGACGCGTCGGCGCTTGGCTTCGACGGTGTGATCGACGCCGCCTTTGCCGGGCGCACGCCGGATGTCGAAGCCGAATTCGGCAAGGCGCGCTCCAGCGGCTCGTCGCCGGCGGCGATTGTGTCGGCCGCGATCCGTCAGGTCGCCAATCTGCACAAGATGAAGCTGTCGGTCGACAGCGGCGACTCGATCGAGTTCGCCATGATGCGCGGCGCGCCGCCGGTGCATTTCACACGCAAGGCCGCTGTGGAATCGGCGCTGCGGAGCTGGCCGCCCGAACGCCTGGTGCAGGCGATGGAGCAGCTGGCGGCAGCGTCGCTGGAAATCCGGCGCAACGCACCGCTCGGCGAAGCCATTGCGCATCGCACCTTGTTGACGATCGCACAGGCGGCCCGCCGCCGCTGAAGCCGCTCGCACCTAGATACTAAAATTTAACTGAACTTCTTCAGGCCGCGTCCACACGCGTTCCGTAGAACCGCAAGTATGAAAATACCCGCGCCCAGAGTTGGGAATGGTACGCTGCCGGATCAGCGCGGCACGATCCGTGCGCGCGAGGCGCGCACCAAATTCTGGCGGGTTCTGATCGTCTCGGTGTTCTTCGCCGTGGTCATCGGCGGCAACATGATCCTCGGCGCGGTTGTCCTGATTGGTAACATGCAGGAAAGCGCCAAGGCCGAGTTCGCCGCTGTCGAGAAGCGCAAGACCGGCCGGATTTCACGCCCGATGCTCGATGGCGTGTTCTGCCGCACCACCGTGTTCAACAACAAATCCGGCGAAGCGCAGGAAGACAAGATCGAACGCTGCGACGACGCGTCTCCGGTCAGCCGCACATCGGGATTTGTCTGGAACGGGACGCGATAGAAAGCGTCTGCAACCCGCTCGTCCCCGCGAAAGCGGGGACCCAGGGGCCACGCATCACACACTGCGCTCTTGTCCCTGGATTTCCGCCGTCGCCGGAATGAGCCGCGTCTCTAAGCGCGTTTACACATTCATCTGATAGCTGTGCGGCACCCAGCGATGGCCGGACGCCGTCTTGTCGATCCAGCCGAGGCCGGGGAACGGCATGTGGAATGACGCGACGATAAGCTTGTCGGTCGACAGCATGTCGAGCATGCGCTTGCGCACCGCGACCGCCTTCTCCTTCTCGTCGTCCATGTCGAAGTACCATTCAGGCCGCTGCACAGCCATTACGAAGTGCGTGAAGATGTCGGCCGTTACCATGAAGCGCTTGCCTTCGCTTTCGATGTGGTACGCCATCAATCCCGGCGAATGGCCGAAGGCCTCGACCGAACGAATGCCCGGCACCACTTCGTCGCCCGGCTTGATGAAAGTTGAACGGTCGGCGAGCGGCTCGCAGATCGTCATGAAAAGCTTCTGGTTGAACTTGCGCGCCTCGCGCACGCCCTCGTTTTTCTTCCAGAAATCATATTCGGCCGCGCCGAATACGTAGCGCGCATTCGGGTAGACCGGTTTGCCGCCTTCGACAAGGCCGCCGATGTGGTCCGGATGGCCGTGGGTCAGCACGACGACGTCGATATCTTCCGGCTTGTAACCGGCCTGTCCGAGCCGATCGACCAGGTTGCCGGCCGGCATGCGCGTCTTCAGCTGCTCGTATTCACGCGGCAGCGCGCCATTGCCGACGTCGAACAGCACCAGTTCCTTGCCAGTGTTGACCAAAGTCGGGATGTTGGGGTGCTCGAGCTTGACGGGATCGATGTTATTGGCGCGCGCCTGCGCCTGGACTTCCTCGGCCGAAGCGTTGGCGCCGTACAGCGGGTGCAGACCTTCACGGACGCCCTTGCTGTCCAGGATGGTCATGGCTTCGAAGCCACCCAGCTTGAAACGATAAAGGGTCGGCTGCAGATCGCCTTTGAGAGATGCGGGCACCAGTTTCCTCCGAGGATTGTTATTGGCCGGTCGGCTCTGGATTTATCGCAAGAGCCGCAAAATAACCAGCACGGTCACGCGCCGCCTCTGGCGCGGCAGAGACGGCTTCCTTATGGTGAAAATTCCAGAAGCTGAGAAAGAGGGGACTGTCCATGGCCAAGAAGAAGAAAGCCAAGAAAGCCGCTGCGAAAAAGGTAGCAAAGAAGGTCGCGAAAAAGGCGGCCAAGAAAGTTGCGAAGAAAGTTTCCAAAAAGCCCGCCAAAAAGCCGTCGAAGAAGGCCGTCAAGCGCAAGAAGCCGTCGACGATCGCCGGCACGATCAGCGGCGCCTACCACGCGGTGGTCGACACGGTCACCGGGACGAATTCGCTGCGCAAGACGATGTCGAAGTCGGGCGACTCGGAAACGGAATAAGCATCACTCGTCATTGCCGGGCTTGACCCGGCAATCCATGAACGAGTGCGTCGTCGGCAGACTTACATACGACCGCTAATTCGGCGAGATGATCATGGATGCCCGGGTCAAGCCCGGGCATGACAGCGGAGTGTGGCGACGGCCAATAAATCAGCCGCGCTTGCGCAGCAGCGTGTCGATGCTCCACCGACCGGCGCCGGTGACGAACAAAAAGCCGAAGCCGCCGAGCATCGAAATGTTCTTCCAGAAGCTGGTGTCCTGGTTGCGGCGTTGCACCGCGTCGGCGAATTCCCAGTAGCGGTGCGACGAGAACGTCGCCACCAGCAGAAAGCCGACCATCACGATCACGACGTAGCGTGTGGCAACGCCGAGGATCAACGCCAGGCCGCCAAAAAATTCCACCGGTACGGAAATGTAAGCCATGAAGGCCGGAATACCGCGCGGCGGAAAGCCCGCCGCCACGGCGCCGATGTCGAACAACTTGCCATAACCGCTTTTGACGAAAATGAAGCCCAGCATGATACGGCTGATCAGCAGCACGGCGTCGGTTGTGCTGGCGGCGATACCATCGACGCAGGACAGCGCCGGATACGAACTCGGTCTGTTATCGAAAGTCATTTCATTCCTCCCTGAATGCGGCATGCGCTTACCGCCTTTGCCCTCTTCAACAAAGTCACATGGCCGTCTATTCCACACGGCATCGTGGCCGGTGCCAAATCATTAACCTCATCGCCACGCAACCGGCGCCGTGAGGGCCTCCTTAAGCGGCACGCGGTATGACCCTTGGGTGCCGCGTTTGGCGGCGGGGGATATCCGATGCGTAAAGCCTTGCCCGACACCATGCTCAACGGCAAAGACCAGCCGCGGCTGGGCTCGGTATGCAACTGGGTGCTCGAACATAAAGTGACGGAAATCGTCATGACCGAGCGTCAGTTCTGGAATTTCGCACAGCTTCAGCCCATCGCCGAAAAGCCGTGGGCGACGTTCATGGGCCGCCCGATCCGGGTGCCGGACATGCCCGCCAACGCTCAAAAGAATCTTGGAATCGACGAACAGGCCATTGCAGCCGCCGCATAAGTGCTAGCGTGGAACCGAAAGTCCCGACGGAAGCTTGGTATTGCGCCGCGTCACTTGAGGAGTATCCGCTTTGTTCAGCAGCATGATGAAGGCCTGGTTTGAAGCCGCCCAGTTCGCGGCCGACAGCCAAAGCGTGATCGCGATGCGGATGACCAAGTTCGCCTCCGGCGGCCCGGGTGCGGCAACCGAAGCCCAGCGCATGGTGTCGGAAAAGGTCGCCGCTTTCACGGAAGCCCAAGGGCTGATGATGTCGGCCTTGATCACCGGCAAGAGCCTCGAAACCGCGGCCGTTAAAGCCTATGCGCCGTACCGCCGTGCCGTGCGCGCCAACCGTCGCCGGCTCGGCTCGTAAGAGCGGCGCCTTAAACCGTCATTTTTTGGAATGCTGACCGGCGTGCGCGATCACGTCGGCGATGCGCGTTTGCACGGCCTTGTCGAAAAACGGGTCGTCGAGATCGTGCGCCTTTTGCGCTTCCGGATCATGGATGATCACCGGCGGCACGGCCGGTTTGGGATCCGCCGGTGCAATCAGACGTGCCCAAAAATTTTGCAGCAGGCCGCTCATGATAGGTCCTCGGAAATCAGGCTCCCGACGCTAACAGGCCGGTGTGCGCTTGGTTCCCACTCAGTGCTTGGGGCCCGACGGCTTGAAGCCCGAGCCGCCACAGCGGCTGCATTTCACTTTGCGGTCGCCCAGTTTGATCAGGCCTTTGCCCTCGCAATGCGGGCATTTCTCTTTTTTCTTCGGCGGCTTCTGCATGGCGCTCTCCCGGTTCAGACCAAGGGCCTACGCTTCGGCGGTGGAGAAAGCCATCGGCCATGATACTTTACCGCCGGACGAAGGGAGACAGCGGATGCGGCATTGGCTGGCCTTGGTACTTCTGATCGCGACGAGCGCCGGCGCGTCCGCGCAAAGCCTGCCCTGCGACGCTTTCGTGCGCACGCCGGACGGTGTGTGGCAGGCGACGCGCAATGTCGGCGTGCCCGGCGCGGGCCGCACCTACAACGTCAATCAGGGCGCCGTCTTCAAACCCGGCGCGTCCTTCATGGGCCTCGAGCTTGCCGCCGAGCTGGAGAAGGAATGTCCCGCCGTCGTCGAAGCCGCCAAGGCGGTGGAGACACAGGTCGAGCTGCCGAAATACGAAGCGCCGAACGGCAATATCGACACCGCCAATTTCACCTGCGCGCAGTTCAGCAATCTGCCTCCGGAAGACGCCGACTTCCTCGGCACCTGGACGGTCGGCTGGCAGAACGGCACAATCAAGAACCGCGCCATCAATGTCGTGCGTGTGCGCGACGCGATCCGCGGCGTCGGCGCCTATTGCAAGGCGAACAAGGACAAGAAATTCGTGCAGGCCGTTGAAGTCGTCATGAAAGCCGGACGGTAACCGCGATGCTGCTGGTCAAAACCTATCTCGACAAAAGCAAGATTCACGGCATCGGCGTGTTTGCCGGCGAGCGCATCGCCAAGGGCACGAAGATCTGGCGTTTCGTCGATGGCTACGATCGCTGCTGGACGCCTAAGCAGTTTGCGAAATTGCCGAAGGCGGCGCGCGACTATCTCAAGGATTATGCGTACAACGCCGACGGCGAAATTCTTTTCACCGTCGACAACGACCACTACATCAACCACTCCGAGCGCGCGAACACACGCTGGGTGAATGGCTATGTGATTGCGCTGGTCACCATCCCGAAGGACGGCGAGATTCTCAACGACTACCGCGAGTTTGATCCGGGTCTCTGCGCGGCGTTTTTGGATAAGAAGTAGAGAGCACACGCTCTCCTCCGGTCATTCCCGCGAAAGCGGGAATCCAGCACTTACTTTCTTTGCAGCTTAAGAGCTGGGTCCCCGCCTTCGCGGGGACGACAAGCTGTGGCTACCCCTGAATCACCGTCACGGTCGCACCGAGCGGCACGCGGTTATAGAGATCGATGATGTCGTGGTTGAACAGCCGGATGCAGCCGGACGACACGGCGGAGCCGATGGTCTCCGGTTCGGTGGTGCCGTGCAGACGGAAATAGCTGTCGGCGCCGCCGCGATAGAGATACAGCGCGCGCGCACCGAGCGGGTTTTCGATGCCGCCCGCCATGCCGCCGGAGTAAGCGCGATAGCGCGGAATATGCGCGATCATGTTCGCCGTCGGCGTCCAGTGCGGCCACTTTTCCTTGCGCCCGATGGTCGCCTGGCCGCGGAAGTTCATGCCTTCCGACCGGCCGACGCCGACCGTGTAGCGCAGCGCCCGGCCGCCTTCCATGACGAGATAAAGATGCCGTTCCGGAATCTTGACGACGACGTTGCCCGGCCGTTCCTTGCCGTTCCACGCCACCGCGGTGCGTAGCTTGTCGCGGTCGATGACGGAGAAATCGAGCGGCGGAATGACGTGGCCGTCGTCGGTGATGCCGCCGTAATCGCCGCCGGAGAACATGAAGCCGTCGGGCGAGATGCCGCAGCCGGCCACGAACAAAGGCAGGCCGAGCATCATGGCGCGGCGGCTGAGTTTCGAGAGGTCTGCGGGGGATTCAAGGGCGGGAAGCGGCACGGGTAATTTCATAATCGTTACAAACTGTTCTCTGTACGGGCCAAACGTGAGGCTTGTTATCGCCCAGCCTAGCCCGGCTGTGCAACAGACCCTTGACGCAATTATCCGTGACGTGGCTCCGCCGCGACACTTCCGCGATTATACGCCGCGTTTATTGGCAGCCGCGCGCGGCGGCCTCTAATGGCGGGCAGCGCAACCGCAACCGGAGACGTCACCGTGGAACGAGTCGAGGCCATGAAGGCCGGATTGCTCGAAGCCGAACACCGGCTTTTGAACGAATTGCGCGTCCTGCGCCGCGGCATGCGCGGCATGCCGGACAGCGAACCCAGCGTCATCCCGCCCCTGACGCTCGGCCAGCGCATCGCCGATGCGGTCGCCGCGACCATGGGATCGTGGACCTTCATCATCATCCAGTCCGCCATTCTGCTGGTCTGGATCGTCCTGAACATCACGGCCTACGTGAAACAGTGGGATCCTTATCCCTTCATCCTGCTCAATCTGGCGCTGTCGTTTCAGGCCGCCTATGCCGCGCCCTTCATCATGATGAGCCAGAACCGGCAGCAGGACATCGACCGCAAATCGGCCGAGAACGATTTCAAGGTCAATGTGAAGGCCGAACTCGAAATCGAACTACTGCACCAGAAGATCGATCAGCTGCGCGAGACCGAAGTGTTGCAGCTCAGTTCGTCGATCAAGGAACTCATCGAGCTGCTGAAGAAGGACAAGCCGGCGTAAGCGTCACGCCACCACCGTCACGCTCGCACCCAACGGCCCGCCTTTTTTCCGGTCATTCCCGCGAAAGCGGGAATCCCGCACTTAATTTCTTTTGCAGCTTGAGGACCGGGTCCCCGCTTGCGCGAGGACGAAGGGCTAACCGGAAATCACTGTCACGGCCGCACCCAACGGCACGCGATGATAGAGATCGACGATGTCGTGGTTGAACAGCCGGATGCAGCCGGACGACACCGCCTGCCCGATACTGTCCGGCTCGTTGGTACCGTGCAGACGAAAATAAGTGTCCTGCCCGCCGCGATACAGATAGAGCGCCCGCGCGCCGAGCGGATTGTCGATGCCGCCCGTCATGCCCGACGCATAGGCGCGATACGCCGGCATCAGCGCCATCATCTCGGCGGTCGGCGTCCAGCGCGGCCACTTCTCCTTGCGGCCGACCAATGCTTGCCCGTGAAAGTTCGACACTTCGTCACGGCCGACGCCGACGGCGTAACGCATCGCCGTGCCGCCGCGTTGCACGAGATAGAGATAACGTTGCGGCACATCGACGACGACGCTGCCCGGCCGCTCCGGGTTCGGCCACACCACACGCCGGCGCACGACGTTGGCATCGAGCGCGCCGAGCGCGGGGATCGCGACACCGTTGTCGTTGAAGGCGCCGTAAGCGCCCTCCGCGCCCCAGCCGAAGTGACCGCGCGGCACACTACAGCCCGCTACCACCAGCGGCGCACCCAACACCAGCGCGCGGCGGGTGATGGGGATGGGCTTGCGGTAATTCAAAACCAGCGCTTCCGTTTCACGGGAAGCGGAAGGCTACAGCACGCGCGTAACGAAAGATTTGACGATGCTTTGTCGTTACCCCTCATCCTGAGGAGCATCGCGCAGCGATGCGTCCCGAAGGATGAAGGCCCGTGACACCCGGGCTTTCATGGTTCGAGACGGCGCTTCGCGCCTCCTCACCATGAGGCCGCGTGGCAGCGAGCGGTTTACCCCAGCTTCATCAACTTCAGCGCCGCGCGGCCGTTCGGGCCGTAGGGATTGCCGAGGCTCTCGCACATTTCAAAGTGATTGTAGTTCGGCGCCGCGACCAGCTCGGCCGGCTTGCCGGCCGCTTTGACCGCCGCGACAAAATCGCGGCTCTGGCGCTGGAATTCCGGCGTCTCGAAACCACCATAGGTGACGATCAGCGGCGCGCGCAGTTTGTCGAGCTGGCGCAGCGCGCTCATCGACTGCTCCATCTCGTCGGTGAACCTGACGTAGGAGCTGCGCTTGGACAGCCGCGCCGGCTTCATGTCGTACATGCCGCTCATCAGCAGCCCGCCCTTCACAAAGTCGGCGGGCAGTTCAAAATCTTTCTGCCAGTCGGTGACCAGCGCCACGCCCGCGAGATGGCCGCCAGACGAATGGCCGCCGACATAAAAGCGGCTGGCGTCGCCGCCATAGCTGGCGGCGTTCTTGTAGGCCCACGCGATGCCGCGCCGGACCTGTTCGGCCATCGCGGTGAGATCGCCGTTCACCGCGCCGATGCCGGTGAAATCCAGCGCGATAAAAGTGACACCTGAATTGAAGAACAGCTCGGCGGGAAAGGCGTAGTCCTTGGCCTCGCCGCGCAGCCACGCGCCGCCATGCACGAAGACGAACACCGGCGCGTTCGGCGTCTTCGCCGGATAGACATCCATGCCTTCGGCCGGCGACGGCCCGTACGCAAAGCGCTTCGGCGCGCCGATGGTGGCGCGCACCGTTTCGCTGCTGGTGGCGAAGCGCTTCTGTATTTGCGCGATCATCGGCGCATAGGCGGCCTGATCGTAAGCGGCGTCGAGCTCGACCTGGTCCATGTCCATCCAGACCAGCGGACCTTTTTCATGCGGCGGCGGCCCGACGAGCACGTCGGCGCGCACGGGGGGCGCCGCGAGAACCGCGGCGGTGGCGGCAGCGGAGCCGAGCATCACGCGGCGGGAAATGCTGGGAGAGGTTGAATCGCGATCGTCATGCATCGTCGTCCTCGTCGCTGTGACTGCCGGCAGGCGCGGGGAGAGTAGCAGAAGGATGGCGCGGCCCAAGGGGGTACGTTCTCGGGACGCGTCGCCCGGGACACGAACCCGCCTCATCCTGAGGAGCCAAGCGAAGCTCAGCTTCGCGAAAGATCGAGGCACGCAAATCGTAGGGCGGATTAGCGAAGCGTAATCCGCCACTCGACAGCGACACGGCGGGTTAAGCCTTCGGCTAACCCGCCCTACGCGCTACGAGCTAAGCCGTCACAGTGTATTTAGGCGGGTTCACCGAACATGATCTTTGAAAACACGGCCTTGAAATCGCTCGGCAGGTCGATGGCTGAAACTCTGGGGGCAATTCGGGCATGCCACCAAGCGTATTTCTCCGGTACCTTTTCCTCGCTGGCTCGCTCTAAAGCGTTTGAGAGCCGCCCGAATATGAGTAGCAACATAATCTCACCGCTAATCTTGAGTGGCGATGCATGTAGTGCGGTACCGGCAATCGAATTGAAATGCTGAAGCGCAGCTGGATTTGGAGCAGCCTGAGCAACCCGTTTAAGCAACTCAATTTTGAAGGGATCGATAAACCTTAAGCCGCCTTCGAGATCGATCAACCCTAACGTTTCCCAGGACACTTTCTCGTCGACTAAAATCCGAGGAAAAATAGCGTAACGCGTTTCAAGCTCATACGCGCGATTTAGAGCTGGGCCGAATACGGAAATAGAGTCGTGAATTAATTCCCCGACGGTCACTGCGCCGCGAATCCAAAATCCGAGGAGAGCTAAGCTGATTTGAATGCGTCCTAGCGCTTCGATCCACTGCTGCACCACTGTGGGATCATACGGCACGCTAACAACAACGCAGTCAGAAAACGAAGTAACTTGTACGCTTGGAAATTGACTTGGCGTTGTAGCGACTGCTGATTCAAATATTTTTGTAATTGCGTACAGCCGTCCGATACGGCGACTGTCGCTCCCCGCACGTTCAATCTCGTTGCGCCAACCCAAAACGTCGAAAAACGCTACAAGGCGATTTTCGTAGTTTGCGCATCCATATCCGGAGAATTCCGCTTCATCGAAAAGCACGGCTTCTCCACGACGGATCGTATTACTGCCCCAACTTCCTCAACACGCCATCGAGCTGATCCAGATCCTTGTACTTGATCGACAGCGTGCCGCCCTCGCCGCGGTGATCGACGACGACTTCAAGGCCGAGCGTATCTGACAGCCGCCGCTCCAGCGCGATCGTGTCGGGATCCTTCATGCCGCTCGGACGGCCGCCGGGCTGCGGCAATTTGAAACCCGCCTTGCCCTCGCGCAGCGCCTCGCGGCCCTGACGCTCGCCGTCCTCACGCATCTCCTGCTCGACCTGACGCACGCTCAGGCCCCGGTCGATAATGTCGAAGGCAATCTCGAGAGCGTTCGGCTGGCCGACAAGCTGACGCGCATGACCGGCCGACAATTCGCCCTTGCGCACCATCTCCTGCACCGGCTCGGACAATTTCAGAAGCCGCATCAGATTCGCGACATGCGAGCGGCTCTTGCCGACGATCTGCGCGACGTCTTCCTGGCTGTGCTTGAAGTCTTCCATCAGACGCATGTAGCCGGCCGCTTCCTCGATCGGATTAAGATCGGTGCGCTGCACGTTTTCGATGATGGCGAATTCGAGCGCCTGCGCGTCGGTCGCCTCCACAATCGCGATCGGCACTTCATGCAGACCCGCGCGCTGCGCCGAACGCCAGCGGCGCTCTCCGGCGATGATCTCGAACTTGTCGGCGCTGCCGGCAACGGTGCGCACGACGATCGGCTGAATGATGCCGCGCTCCTTGATCGACGCGGTGAGTTCGACGAGCTCGGACTCCGTGAAGGTCCGGCGCGGATTGCGCGGATTGGCAACCAGATTTTCAATCGGCGCCTTGCGCGGTCTGCGCGACACATCCGCGCTCGGCGATTCTTCCGCAACCTCGCCCATCAGCGAAGCAAGACCGCGTCCCAATCGCGAATGATCAACCATCGCCGCTCCTGAAGTCCTGCTCACGCTACGCACCCTTTTCTTAAAACGAGTTTCTTATTTCGCTCCGTCATCCTGATGTGCGAGCGAAGCTCGCCTCGAAGGATGAATCGGCCGTCGCCCTTCGAGGCTCGGCGCAATCGCGCCTCGCACCTCAGGGTGACGGATCACTCACCCCGCCTTCAGCGCGCGCTCGCGCTGAATGATCTCCGTCGCCAAACGCAAATACGCTTCGCTGCCGACGCACTTCAAATCGTAAACCAGCACCGGCTTGCCGTAGGACGGCGCTTCGGAGATGCGCACGTTGCGCGGGATCACCGTGTCGTAAACCTTCGGGCCCATGAACTGGCGCACGTCGGCGACGACCTGATTAGCTAGGTTATTTCGAGAATCGTACATCGTCAGCACGATGCCGTGGATCGACAGGTTCGGATTGACCGTCGTCTTCACCTGCTCGATCGTCTTGAGCAATTGCGACAGACCTTCGAGCGCGAAGAACTCGCACTGCAACGGCACCAGAATCGAATCGGCCGCGGCCATCGCGTTGACGGTGATGAGATTGAGCGACGGCGGGCAGTCGACCAGCACATAAGTGAAGTGAAACGCCGGCGAGCCATTGTTGATGTTGTTGAGCGCGGTGCGCAGGCGGAAGGCGCGGTCCTTGGCCTGGCCGATTTCAAGCTCGAGGCCGGACAGATCCATGGTCGACGGCGCGAGGAAAAGTTGCGGCACCGTGGTCTGCACGATGGCGTCGCGCATATGCGCATTGCCGGCGAGCACATCGTAGGTGGAGGTGCGGCGCGCCTTGCGCTCGACGCCGAGCCCGGTCGAGGCGTTGCCCTGCGGATCGAGATCGACGATCAGCACATGCTCGCCGATGGCGGCGAGCGCGGTGCCGAGATTGATGGCCGTCGTGGTCTTGCCGACGCCGCCCTTCTGATTGGCAATGGCGATGACGCGCGGCCTGCTCGGCGCGTCGGCCGCGGGCTTCGGCTCGTTGGTTGCGAACGGGACCACCTTCTGGTCGTTCGGCAGATCGGGCGTGTCACTCATGGTCGGCTTCCTCGTTGTCCGTCATCCTGAGGTGGCCGCGCAGCGGCCCTCGAAGGACTGACGGCCCCACTCTCGTTCTCAGTCATTGGATCAGCGGCGGCTGAGCCGGGTGATCACAACAATTGTCCCATTCTCACTGGTCTTACTCGGAGCCTTGGTGGCCTCGATCTTCCAATATTTAGTGGCCTCGGTCAATTCTGCGTCTACATCTTGACCTTTGGGGAATAGGCCAATGGCCCCCCGCTGAACCAGAGGAAACGCGAGATCGCACAACAGTTTCAATGGGGCCAAGGCCCTGGCGGTCACAACATCCACGCTATCCCCATGGTCGAGAGAGAATTTTTCCGCCCGCTCCTGGTGCACCACCGCCGGCGCACCTGTGACCTGCACCGCCTCCCTCAGGAAGTTGGCCTTCTTGCCAATGCTTTCAACCAGGTGGACGGCGGCACCGTCCTGACCTGCGAGGGTGCAGGCAATCGGGATTCCGGGGAAGCCGGCGCCGGCGCCGAAATCGGCCCAGACTTTTGCCGTCGGCGCGAGCTCGATGAGCTGCAGCGAGTCGGCGACGTGTCGCGACCAAAGTGTCGGGATCGTCGAAGGCCCGATCAGGTTCTGCCGCGTCGACCAGTCGAGCAGCAGATCGACATAGGCTTCGAGCTTGGTCTGTGTTTCACGTGAAACAGAAATCAACGCGAGCGCCCTCGCCTTGTCGGCGGGATCGATCGTCCCTTGCGGCTTTCCTTCGTCGCTGCGCTTCACGCGGACTTCTTGTCGCGACGCGCGCGCTTCACATGCGCGACCAGCAAGGTCAGCGCCGCCGGCGTGATGCCGTCGATCTTGCTGGCATGACCAATGGTACGCGGTTTGTGGGTGATGAGCTTCTGCTTCGCCTCGTTCGACAGGCCCGGCAACGCTGCGTAATCGAAATCATCCGGCAGCGTGAAGCTTTCGTCGCGGCGATACGACTCGATGTCGGCGTTCTGCCGCGACAGATAGACGTCGTACTTGGCGTCGATCTCGATCTGCTCGGCGATCTTCGGCGTCAGCGCGCCGAATTCCGGCCAGATCTTTGCCAGCGATTCAACGGTGATGTCCGGATACGACAGCAGTTCGAAAGCCGAGCGGCGATGACCGTCCTTGTTGAGCGAAAGTCCGTGACGTTCGCCCTCTTTCGGCGTCAGCGAAACGGAATCGGCGAAGGCACGCGCTGACTTCAGCGCCGCTGATTTGGCCTGAAAAGCCTGCGTTCTTTCACTGCCGACATAGCCGAGGGCGATGCCCTTCTCGGTCAGCCGCTGATCCGCATTGTCGGCACGCAGCTTCAAGCGATATTCGGCGCGCGACGTGAACATCCGATACGGCTCAGCCACGCCGCGCGTCACGAGATCGTCGATCATCACGCCGATATAGGCCTCGGCGCGATCGAAGATGATGTCGTCGCCGCCACCGGCTTTCGCCGCTGCGTTGAGGCCCGCGAGAAGGCCCTGCGCGCCCGCCTCCTCATAACCCGTCGTGCCGTTGATCTGTCCGGCGAGATAGAGACCGCCGAGACGCTTGGTCTCGAGCGTCGGATGCAATTCGCGCGGATCGACGTAGTCATATTCGATCGCATAGCCAGGACGGATGAACTGCGCCTTCTCCAACCCTGGAATGGTCGCGACGATGGCGTGCTGAACCTCTTCCGGCAGCGATGTCGAGATGCCGTTGGGGTAGACGGTGTGATCGTCGAGACCTTCCGGCTCGAGGAAGATCTGATGGCCATCACGTTCGCCGAACTTGACGATCTTGTCCTCGATCGACGGGCAATAACGCGGCCCGCGGCTCGCGATCTGGCCGGAATACATCGGCGAGCGATGCACATTGGCGCGGATGATCTCATGCGTCGCCGGCGTGGTGCGGGTAATGGCGCACTGGATTTGCGGCGTTGTGATGCGCTCGGTCAGCATCGAGAACGGCTCCGGCACATCGTCACCGGGCTGCATTTCCAGCGCCGCCCAGTCGATGGTCCGGCCATCGAGACGCGGCGGCGTGCCAGTTTTCAACCGCCCCAGCACGAAACCGGCCTTTTCGAGCGTGCTGGACAGGCCCAAAGCGGGCGCCTCGCCGAGCCGGCCCGCCGGAATCTGGGTTTCGCCGATATGGATCAGCCCGCGCAGAAAGGTGCCGGTAGTCAGGACCACGGCGCCGCAGGAAACTTCGCGGCCATCCTTGAATTTGACCCCGGCCACGCGGCCATCGCGGATCACAAGGTCATCCGCCTCAGCCTCGATCACCTCAAGTTTCGGAATAGCTCGGATCTCAGCCTGCATCGCCTGCGCATAGAGCTTGCGATCCGCCTGAGCGCGCGGACCGCGCACGGCGGGGCCCTTGCGGCGGTTCAAAACCCGAAACTGGATGCCCCCTTGGTCCGCGACGCGGCCCATGAGGCCGTCCAGCGCATCGATTTCGCGCACCAGATGGCCCTTGCCGAGTCCGCCGATGGCCGGATTGCAAGACATGGCGCCGACGGTGGCGAACTGATGCGTCACCAGCGCGGTTTGCGCACCCGTACGGGCGCTCGCGGCTGCGGCCTCACAGCCGGCATGGCCACCGCCAATCACCACGACATCGAATTGCTCGCGCATGGCTGGGGTTGTAGCTCTGGGACGACCTCGAAACAAAGGTTTTCGGCGGAATGTTTCACGTGAAACATGGCGTGGACGGCCTGCCCGCCTCCGGCCCTACTTGCCGATGCAAAAATCCCGGAAAATCACGTCTAGAATATCCTCGACGTCCACGCGGCCGGTCAGACGGCCGAGGCTGGCTGTGGCGGCGCGCAGCTCCTCGGCGACGAGGTCCTCCTGGCCGGAAAGGCCGGGGCTCAAAGCGCGCGTCAGGGCGGCCAGGGTCTCTTCGAGGATGTGCCGGTGCCGGGCCCGTGTCACCAGCGCGGACTCGGCCCCTCCGGAGAAAGCGGCCGCGAAACGCGTGAGTTCGGACAGCAATTCGTCGAAGCCGTAACCCGATACCGCCGAAAGGATGAATATATGACCACTATTAGAAGCGCGATGTTCACTTCTAGGCGCTAACGGCTCGCTAACCATATTTATTAAGGTGATATTAGTTCGATCTTTCAATTCACTGTTTTGTGTTAAACCTTGATTAACTATATTTCGTAACGACTTATTAAAGCGCAGTAACAGTTCATTACTTCTAGAGGCGGTCCTAGGCGTAGAGCTAGAAGGGCTATCCTCTTGAATTAGATCGACTTTATTCCGGATGAGCCAAAGAGGCGGCGGGGCACCTTCCTCACCATCATCGGCCGATGAGACGACAGAAGAAGGCCTGGACTCCCGGTTCGCGCTTTCAGCGTGCTCCGGAATGACCGGGGAGGACGTGTCGCTGTCATTCCGGGGCGCACCGAAGGTGCGGGCCCGGAAACCAGGGGCTGGAGAGTGAGGCTCTGGATTCCGGGCTCGCTCACCTGAAGGCTCGCGCCCCGGAAGGACAGAACTTGTATCGGCCACTGGCCCACCCGCAATGGCGTCCTCCACCCACAGCACCAGGTCGGCGCCGGCGGCGCGGTCGCGCGCGCGGCGGACGCCTTCCAGCTCCACCGGATCTTCGGTGTCGCGGATGCCGGCGGTATCGAGCAAAGTCACGGCCATGCCGCCGAGATCGAGATGCACCTCGATGACGTCGCGGGTGGTGCCGGCGTGCGGCGAGACGATCGCCGCCTCGCGCCGCGCCAGCCGGTTCAGCAGAGTCGATTTGCCGGCGTTCGGCGGCCCGGCGATGGCGACGACCAGCCCCTCGCGGATGCGCTCGCCGCGACGGCCGTCGGCCAACGCCACGCCGATCTCGGCCGAAAGCTCGCGCGCGATGGCGAGCGCCGGCGCGATCAGTTCCTCGGGCACGTCGCCTTCGTCGGAAAAATCGATGCGGGCCTCAACCAGCGCCAACGCCTGGATCAGCCGCTGCCGCCAGGTTTCGGCGCGGTCGCCGAGCAGGCCCTTCATCTGCCGGAACGCCTGCCGCCGCTGCCCTTGCGTCTCGGCACTGACCAGATCGGCGAGGCCCTCGACCGCGGTGAGGTCGAGCTTGCCGTTCTCGAAGGCGCGGCGGGTAAATTCGCCGGCCTCGGCGGGGCGCAGGCCGTCGATCCGCCCGAGCGCGTCCAGCGTGCCAGCGATCACCGCCGGCCCGCCATGGATCTGCAATTCAGCGACGTCCTCGCCGGTCTCGCTGTGGGGGCCGGGAAACCACAGCGCCAAGGCCTCATCGATGATCTCGTGTTCGCGGTCGCGAATACGGGCGAGCGCCGCTTTGCGCGGCGCAGGAATTTTGACGCCCAGAGCGCTCAGCGCATCGCCCGCGCGCGGCCCGGAAATGCGGATGACCGCAATCGCTGCCGGCGGCTTGCCGGAGGAGAGGGCGAAGATGGTGTCTCTTTGGGTGGCTGCCATCGCGGCGCAGGTGAACGCGGTGAGGGAGGCGGGGTCAAGAGGGAGCACAAGCGCGACATCCTCTGGGGATGACACTTTGCTGATACGCCCTCAGTTCCAAAACCCCATGGTGAGGAGTGCGCAGCGCGAGGCTCCTCACTAAGCGGTGTGAGTAGGGCGGGTTAGCCGAAGGCGTAACCCGCCGCGCCAACGGGATGGCGGATTACGCTTCGCTAATCCGCCCTACGTATCTGCGCCGTCACCGCCGGGCTTGACCCGGCAATCCATGAGCAGCTTCCGCGTCGGCGGACTACGTCAGAGCCCCGATGACGTGACTAAGTCGTGGATGCCCGGGTCAAGCCCGGGCATGACAGAGAATAGAGCGCCACTCACAAACCTCATGGTGAGGAGCGCGAAGCGCGTCTCGAACCATGAACGCCCGTGACGGGGCCGTCTCGCCCTTCGAGACGCCTCGCTGCGCTCGGCTCCTCAGGATGAGGCGGACATAGGTTGTCGTCCCCGCGCAGGCGGGGACCCAGCACTTACTTCAATTCGATAAAGGCTGAATCATCCGCCGGAGCTTGTCATCGGACCGCGCGTCGCGCGGATCCGTTGGCGGATGATGCCAGCGCGTAAGGCCGGTTAGCCGAAGGCGTAACCCGCCGCGCCAACGGGATGGCGGATTACGCTTCGCTCATCCGCCCTACACCACCGCGACGCAATCGATCTCGATATCGAACGCGCCCGGCCAGGAGTGGATGAACATGAAAATCCGCGACGGGGTGTCCTTCGGAAAATAGCGGTCGTACACCGCGTTGAACGTCGCGAAGTTGGTCGGCCCCGATGTCGAGTAGACATTGCACTTGAGCACTTTCGACAGCGACGAGCCGGCGGCTTCGAGACAGGTTTTGAGCTGCGTCATCACCCGTTCGCACTGCACTTCATACGGGACCGGTTTGATCTCGCCGGTGTCGGGATCGAAAGGCGGCAGGCCCGACATGAACACCATGCCGTTGGCAACCGTCACCGGAAACACCTGGCCGGCTTTGCGATAGCTTTCGAGATACGTTGAATAAGGTTCAACCCGCAGGCGCTCGATCATGATGGTTCCTCTGTGTGAGGAGGGCAGTGTAGCGGACACGCGCATGCAATGGTTCGGCGTGCGCCGAAATGTCGGCGATACTCGTAGGGCGGGTTAGCCGCCAGGCGTAACCCGCCATTTCGTTCTACGGCGGATTACGCTTCGCTAATCCGCCCTACCAGCTAAGTCATGGATGCCCGGGTCAAGCCTGGGCATGACAAGAAGGACCTGACGCGCAACGCGGTAGAACACCCACCCTTGCCCCACCTCCACCGGAACGCCATGCTACCTCGCGCGTTCGCTACACGACCTTCAGGGAGACACCATGAGCAACGGCAACACGCTGTCCGGCCAGGACCTCGACGACCGCATCGCCATCCTGCGCGACAACATCCGGCAACTGACCGAACAGGCCGCCGCCGCATCCGGCGCCGCCGCGGAAGAACTTGCCGCCGAGCGCATCGCGACCGCGACGGAAGAGCTTGAGGCGCTGGTGAAGCAGAAGGACGGGAAGAAGTAGGGTCCTTTGCGGAACCACCGGGACCCCGGTCACCAACAGTTGTCGTCCCCGCGAAGGCGGGGACCCAGGGCTTACTTCGACAAGACAAAGAGCTGGATCATCCGCTTTCGCGGATGATGACAGCGGACGTTTCCGCAAGAGCGGCGGCCTATGAGGCGGGGTGAGACGCCCCCGTTTCTCACCGAATTCTTAACCCGCAGCCGCTAGATTCAATCAACCGGTCCAGCGCCGGTTAGCGATGCAATGCAAGAAGCCGGCGCCCGGCAGCGCACCGGCAAAATCCTACCCACGGAATTGGCCGCTTCGTGAGATGATTTCCATCGACACCGAACAGGGCCACGAACTTCAGATCACGACCATGGACCACCACGACAAACGCGCCATCGCCCGCCGCGAAATTTCACATACCGTGCGCATCGCCACCGGCATCAGCCCGCCGCTGGAATGCCAGATGAGCGACGTATCGCCGATCGGCGCACGCCTGCTGGTGCACGATTCACAGACCGTGCCGCAGCAGTTCGTCATCATCCTCAATCCCAAACTGACGCGCTGGTGCGAGGTCATGTGGCGCTCCGACAAAGCCGTCGGCGTACAGTTCATGCGCGCGCCCAAGACGGTGGCGAAAAAGCTGAAGCCGGCCACCGTACCAGTCGCCGACGCGTCCTCAGCCGCCTGACGCCGGTCCACGCGTTTTCGCACGACAGACTTGCGCGTATGCGGCGGAACTTTGCCGCGGCACCCCCCGTTGACCGCGCGACACACCCGTTGCCGGAGATGAGCGCATGCGTATTGAGTATCACCTCGTCGCCATCGGTCTTCTCGCCTTACTGCTCTCAGCTTGAGCCGGCACCGTCCGGCGCGTCACCACGCACCATCTTCATCGAGATTGCCATTCCAGCTTCGCCAAGCCGAATGGGCCCTCAAATAACGAGGGGTCAACGTTATTTGGGTTAGATGATACCTCAGGGATATCCATCATGACCTATGAAGTGAGCCGCGACGTCGTTGACGCTTTTTACAGCGCCTATCTCTCGCGCGACCCGCACGCCATCGCCGACATGTGCGACGACGACGTCGAATGGTGCAACGCCGGCCCCGCCGAGATCATGCAGTTCTGCGGCGTCTGGCGCGGCAAGCAGGCGATCATCGAGCGTTTCGCCAATCTGTTGCCCGGCATTGTCCGCTTCAAAAACCTGACGATGGACAGTCTGCTGGTCGATGGTGACACCAGTGCCATGTTCGGCAAGCTTTCCTGCGTCCACATCGCCACTGGCCGCGCCATCTGTTATCGCGTCGCGCATCTTGCCCGCTATCGCGACGGCAAGCTTCTCAGCCTGCGCGTGTTGAACGACACTCTCGATGCCGCCGAACAATATGTCGGGCATCCCATCCCGCTGACCCGCGAAACGCTGGTGCCGCAGGACGAACTCCAGGACGACCTGATCGCGCTGTAAGGCCGCAGCACGCGGTGCTAAGCTGCTCCCACACTTAAAAAACGGGAGGGACAGCCATGACACGTCATCGTGCAATATTCGCGGCGCTCGTCATCATCGCATGCACCGGCGCGGCCAGCGCCGCCGAGCCTTACGGCACCTGGACCCGGCCTTCGACCGGCACTCAGGTCAACTTCTGGAACTGTGGCGGCAAGCTCTGTGGCAAGATCGCCGCGGTGAAAGATCCAGCGCGCAAGAACACCGTCGGCACCGTCATCATGAAGGGCGCGGCGAAATCAGGCGACAACACCTGGAAGGGCGAGCTGCTCGACGTCGAGTCGGGGAAAACCTATGCCGGTGTCGCCACGCTGGAGAGTGCGAATGCACTCAGTCTCAAGGGTTGCGTGGCCGGTGTGTTCTGCCGTGGTGAAACCTGGACGCGGAATTAGCCGTCTGTCATTCCGGGGCGCGGTCACTTGCCCGCGAGCCCGGAATCCAGAGCAACAAAAGAGTGGCAGTGAGTGCAGCCCTGGATTCCGGGTTCGCGCCGACGCGCGCCCCGGAATGACGTGACGATCATTCCGCGTTAGTGTCGCGCCATGACATCATCCGGCCCGCATACCAATCGTCTCGCGCAAGCGACATCGCCCTATCTGCTGCAACACCAGCACAATCCGGTGGACTGGTGGCAGTGGGGGCCGGACGCGCTCGCCGAGGCGAAGCGCTCGAACCGGCCGATCCTCTTGTCGGTCGGTTATGCCGCCTGTCACTGGTGCCACGTCATGGCGCATGAGAGCTTCGAGAACGAAGCCACTGCCGCCGTGATGAACGACCTGTTCGTCAACATCAAGGTCGACCGCGAGGAGCGGCCGGACATCGACCAGATCTATATGAACGCGCTGCACATCCTCGGCGAGCAGGGCGGCTGGCCGCTGACGATGTTTCTGACGCCATCGGCCGAGCCGGTGTGGGGCGGCACGTATTTTCCCCCGGTGTCGAAATTCGGCCGGCACGCCTTCACGGACATCCTTCGCGAAGTGTCGCGCATGTTCAAGGAAGAGCCGGACAAGATCGAGCAGAACCGCGCCGCGCTGCTGGCCCGACTCGCCACCAAGGCGCGGCCGGAAGGCAAGGTCACGTTCGGCCTGAAGGAGCTCGACAATGCCGCCAAGCAGGTCGGCAATATGTTCGACGGCGTCAATGGCGGCTTGCGAGGCGCGCCGAAATTTCCGCAGCCCTTCATTCTCGAAATGTTGTGGCGCGCGTGGCAGCGCACCGGCGACGTAAAGTTCTTCGAGACCGTCGAGCATTCCCTGGACCGCATGTGCGAGGGCGGCATCTACGATCACCTCGGCGGTGGCTTTTCGCGCTATTCGGTCGATGAGCGCTGGCTGGTACCGCATTTCGAGAAGATGCTCTACGACAACGCGCTGCTCTTGGAGTTGCTGGCGCTGGCCTGGCAGCGAAGCGGCAATGAGCTCTTCCGCACGCGCGCGCGCGAAACGGTCGAATGGCTCGCCCGCGAAATGACAACGCCAGACGGCGCCTTCGCCGCCTCGCTCGACGCCGACTCGGAAGGCGAGGAGGGCAAGTTCTATGTCTGGTCCGAGAACGAGATCATCGAACTGATCGGGCCGGAAGCCGCCGGTTTCTTCGCGCGCTTCTACGACGTCACGCATGATGGCAATTTCGAAGGCCATACGATTCTCAACCGGCTGAAGGCGCCACCGCGGGCGCACGCCGACGAGGAACGCCTAGCGGCGCTGCGCGCCATCCTGCTCGACGCCCGCGCCGGTCGCGTGCGCCCCAGTCTCGACGACAAGGTGCTGGCCGACTGGAATGGGTTGATGATCGCGGCGCTCACCAATGCGGCTGTCGTGTTCGGCGAACCGGCTTGGATCGCGATGGCGTGGCGCGCCTTCGACTTCATCGCCACATCGATGACCAAGAACGACCGCCTCGGTCATTCCTATCGCGCCGGCACGTTGTTGTTTCCCGGCCTGGCCTCGGATTTCACCGCCATGATCCGCGCCGCCATCGCGCTGCATGAAGCGACCGGCGATCATGCATTGCTTGAGCAGGCTTTGATCTGGCAGCGCGCGCTCGACGCGCATTACGCCGACCGCGACACCGGCGGCTATTACTGGAGCGCCGACGATGCCGGCGATCTGCTGCTGCGTCCGCATTCCACCGCGGACGACGCCACGCCCAATCCGAATTCGGTCGCGGCGCAAAACCTGGTGCGCCTCGCCGTGTTGTCGGGTGACGACAAATGGCGCGACCGCGCCGACCGGTTGATGGAAACCATCATCGCGGCCTCGGCGCAAAATCTTTTGGGTCACGTCGCGCTGCTCAACGCGCTCGATCTGCGTCTGCGCGGCGCCGAGACCGTCGTCACTGGTTTGGACAGCGATGCGCTCGCGCAAGCCGCACTCAAACTGCCGTTCATCGATCGTATCGTGCTGCGTGCGCCGACCGCCAACGCGCTGCCGATCACGCATCCGGCGCGCGACAAGATCGCCGCGGCGCCGAACGCAGCCTTCGTCTGTGTCGGCGAGCGATGTTCGTTGCCGGTGACAAACGCCGATCAGCTCGCGGAGCTGATCCGTGAGATGCGTCGGGTTCCATAACCGCGCTCAATGCAGCATCGCGTCAAAAAATGTTTTGATCGCTTCGCGTAATGCACAACACATGCTCGTTTATTGGAACCGCGAAAAATCGGCGTCATGAACAATTGAAATATCCATCGTAGCAAATCTTTAAAATGCAGCCCCTAGTCGAATACCTATGGGGCACCCTTATACCGCTGAGGATAAGACCATCGCCGCGTTCACGCGGTGTATCTGGATTCTCGCGGCCGTCATGATCGCCGCAACGATCATCAGCTTCTCTCTCACCGGGGTGCGCGTCGATCCGTTGAGCCGGCCGCTGCTGCTGGTGCCGTTCAGCGTGCTGACCGCCACCTGGTGCCTCTATACCTACGTGCGGCCCGATGAACGGCTGCGCGCGCTCGCCGAGAGCTTTCTGCAACTGCTTGTGATCCTGCTGGCCGGCACGTTGATGAGCTACGCCGCCGCGGTGCCGCTGCCGTTTCAGGACACCAACCTGCTCGCCATCGACACCGCCCTCGGCATCGATCGCCAAGTCTACATCGAATTCTTCTCGCGCCGGCCGTGGTTGCACAACGCGGTGACCTTGGCCTACTTCACGCTGATGCCGCAATTCGTCGTGGTGCCGTTGCTGCTGTTCTTCCTGAAACAGACGCACCGATTGCAGTTGTTCATCTTCGCGGCCGGAGTCGGGCTTTTCGCCACTGTCCTCATTTCCATCTTCACGCCTTCGATCACGACGATCTATCTCGATCTCGGCCTGCCGGTCGGCGCTCCAATCCCGGATACGCGCTACACGCCTCTGCCGACGCTAAACGCGCTGCGCTCTGGCCTGCCGTATTGGATCGATCTGAGCGCGGCCGAAGGTCTGATCAGTTTCCCGAGTTTTCACACGGTTGGCGCGTCGCTGTTCGTGTGGGCGCTTGCGTCGGTGCCTTATGTGCGTTGGGTCGTGGCTGTCCTCAACGCCGGGCTGATCGCCGCGGCGCCGTTCATTGGTGCGCACTACTTTGTCGATATTGCCGGTGGCGCCGTTGTTGCGGTCGCGGCCATCGCGGCGGCAAGGACGCTGAGCCGAGCTTCATCGCGTGAAGCGACGTTTGCCGCCCCGGCCGAGGATATCGACGGTGTCACGGCCAACGGATAGCCTATCCGGCCTTCTTGATCGGCATCGCATTCTTCGGCAGCCACTGGCTCCACGGCTCCGGCGCGACGACCGTAGCGCTGGCCCACACCGGCCAAATGACGTTCTTCTCGTCCATGCGGCCGATGATCGACGGCTTGTGCAGATGCTGGTTCTCGGGATCGACGATAATGTCGAAGCCCGACGGCGCCCTGATGCTCCGCCCCGCCAGCGCCGCCCGCACCGCGGCAACATCGGTGGTACCCGCGGCCTGAACGCTCTCCGTCCACAGCCGGAAGCCAAGCCAGCTCGCTTCCATCGGGTCGTTGGTGGTCGCGTTCGCGTCGCCGGTGAACTCACGCCACTCGTCGATGAAGGCGTGGTTTTCCGGCGTGTCGAGCGTGTGCAGATAGGTCCAGGCCACCATGTGGCCGATCAGGTTGCGCTCGTAGAGCGCGGGCATCTCTGCTTCGCCCAGGGACAGGCTCATCACCGGCAGGCCGTCGGCGTCGAGGCCCTGGTGCGCGCGCTCGCGGAAGAAGTGGACGTTGGCGTCGCCCGACAGCGTGGCGATGATGGCGCCGTCGCGCCCGGCGAATTTGCGGATCTCATGCACCTTGTCGCGCCAGTTGCGTTCGCTGAACGGCGTGTACATTTCCGCCACCGCATCGTCGCCGATACCGCGGCTGCGCAGATAATTGCGGATGATGGCGTTGGTGGTGCGCGGATAGACGTAATCCGTACCGACCAGAAAGAAGCGTCGGCGACCGAGCGACAGCAGATGATCGACCGCGGGTAAAGCCTGCTGCCGCGGCGTCGCGCCGGTATAAATGACATGGGGCGACTGCTCTTCGCCTTCGTACTGGCTCGGATAGAACAGCAGGCCGTTATGCTCGGCGAGCACCGGCAGCACCTGCTTGCGCGAAGCCGACGTCCAGCAGCCAAAGATCGCCGCCACTTTATGTTCGCGCAACAGCATGCGGGCCTGATCGGCATAGACGCCGGTGTCGGAGCGCGGGTCCATAATCACGGCCTCGACCGGACGGCCCAGCAACCCGCCATTCCGGTTGAGCGTCTCGATCATCATGACGAGCAGCTGCTGCAGCGGCCGCTCGCTGGCCGTCAGCGTGCCCGACAGCGAATGCAGAATGCCGACCTTGATCGAGCCGTGGTCCAGATCGGCGAAATAACGGCTCACCGAACTCGCCAGTACATCGGCGCGATCGATCAGGTCTTCGGCGGTCGACAACACGGCGTCGCCGGCCATCGCCACGTCGGTGACGACGGTCCGGATGCCGGGCAGCGCTTCGCTGACCTTGGCGGCGACCTTCATCGCTTCGGTGCCGATGCGGTCGAGCTGCTGCACCTGCTGCTCGATGATGACGTTGATGTTTTCGTTGACGCTGCCCATGTCGGCGACGCTGCGGTCGACGGCAAGGATCGCCTCGGCGGTGTCGTTCACCGCGAGCTGAATGCCGTGGATCTGTGCGCGCACGTCTTCCGTCGCCTTGGCGGTACGCCGCGACAATTCCTTCACTTCCGCCGCGACCACGGCAAAGCCCCGGCCGGATTCACCAGCGCGCGCCGCTTCGATGGTGGCGTTGAGCGCCAGCAACGACGTTTGTCCGGCAATGGCGTGAATGAGCTTGATGACTTCCTCGATGCGCTGCGCCGCGCCGGCCAGCGTTTTCATCGTCGCGTCAGCCCGCGCCAGTTCGGTCGTGGTGCGCTTGGTCGCGGTGCGGGCGTCATCGACTTGCTGCGCCGAGTTCATCACCAGGATTTCGACGTCGCGCGCCGCAGCGGCAACGCCGGCGACATCTTCCGCCGCCTGCGCCGCGGCGTCGGATGCGGCAGTGACCTGCTGCGCCATCAGCCGGTTGCTTTCGACCAGTTCAGCGGCGGTGCCGCGAATGCGCGCGCCGGCGGAGGTGAAGGCGTGCACGACTTCCTCGACGGCATGACGGAAATTGCCGGTGAAGAACAGACGTCCGGCATGATGCAGGCGCGCTTCGGTTTCACGGCGGAGCTGATCGACCGTCAGCGTGTCGGCTTCGATCAACGCGGCGCGAACGGTTTCCGCTGTGTCGTGAAAGCCCTGGATGGCGCCGTCGCCGACCAGATTGGGCAATGTCGTGTAGCGGTCGCCGCGCGCGATGCGGTCGAACGAGGAAATGATGCGGGCAAACCGGCGCTCGGCGAAAATACCGATGGCCAAAGCGCCGAGCGCGGCGAGCACGACAACGGCGGTGGGGCCGGCATAAGTGCCGGCGGCGACGATCAGGCTGACAATGAAAGTCGGCGCCGCAATCCACAGCGCAGGACGCGGGATCGGCCGGCGGTGAGGCGCGGGCATTTCAAATGACTCTTGCGGTATGCACCTACTAAAGTCGCGCCGACATGGTTTCCAAATCCTTTCGTTTCGCCTGTAACCGCCGCATCAATTAGCGGCAAACGCGCTCAAAGATTGGGCGCGCTTAATCCCTGCGCTGCAAGGGGAGGATGGCGAGCGTAAGCGAGCCGGGTGGGGTTTAGTGTCCATGAAACATAACCCCACCCGCCCGCTCGTTTCACCCGCGGTCACCCTCCCCTTGCAGGGGAGGGATAAGGACAAAACAAAAAGGCCGGGCACAGGGCCCGGCCTCGATGCTTGCATCGCTGCGTCAGCGATTACGTATTCATGCTCTCGAAGAATTCCGAGTTGCTCTTGGTGTTGCGGAGCTTGTCGAGCAGGAAGTCGATGGCGTCCATCGTCCCCATCGGATTGAGGATGCGGCGGAGCACGTACATCTTCTTGAGCACGGCCGGCTCGGTGAGCAGCTCTTCCTTGCGGGTGCCGGAGCGCGTGATGTCGATGGCCGGGAAGGTGCGCTTGTCGGCCACCTTGCGGTCGAGAATGAGTTCCGAGTTGCCGGTGCCCTTGAACTCTTCGAAAATCACTTCGTCCATGCGCGAGCCGGTGTCGATCAGCGCGGTGGCGATGATGGTCAGCGAGCCGCCTTCTTCGATGTTACGCGCGGCGCCGAAGAAGCGCTTGGGACGCTGCAACGCGTTGGCGTCGACACCGCCGGTCAGCACCTTGCCGGAGGACGGCACCACGGTGTTGTAGGCGCGGCCGAGACGCGTGATCGAGTCGAGCAGGATAACGACATCGCGCTGATGTTCGACCAGGCGCTTGGCCTTTTCGATCACCATTTCGGCGACGGCCACGTGGCGCGAAGCCGGTTCGTCGAAGGTCGAGGACACGACCTCGCCCTTCACCGAACGCTGCATGTCGGTGACTTCTTCCGGACGCTCGTCGATCAGAAGAACGATCAGGTAGCACTCGGGGTGGTTGGCGGTGATGGCGTGCGCGATGTTCTGCAGCAGCACGGTCTTGCCCGTCCGCGGCGGCGACACGATGAGCGCGCGCTGGCCTTTGCCGATCGGCGAAACGATGTCGATGACGCGGGCGGAGAGATCCTTTTTGGTCGGATCCTCGTGCTCCATCTTCAGACGTTCGTCCGGGTAGAGCGGCGTCAGATTGTCGAAGTTGATCTTGTGGCGCGCCTTCTCGGGGTCTTCGAAGTTGATGGTGTTGACCTTGAGCAGCGCGAAGTAGCGCTCGCCTTCTTTCGGCGAGCGGATCTGGCCTTCGACGGTGTCGCCGGTGCGCAGGCCGAAACGGCGGATCTGCGAGGGCGAGACGTAAATATCGTCGGGGCCGGACAGATAGTTCGATTCCGGCGAGCGGAGGAAGCCGAAGCCGTCGGAGAGAACCTCGACCACGCCTTCCCCGATGATGTCGATTTCGGCGGCTGCGAGATTTTTCAGGATCGCGAACATCAGTTCCTGCTTGCGCAGCGTGCTCGCGTTTTCGACCTGATGCTCTTCAGCAAACGCGGTCAGTTCGGCCGGGGTCTTGGCCTTGAGGTCTTGGAGTTTCATTTCCCGCATGGGGGATAAGTCCTTGGGAGAGCGGCCGGTGGAGTCCTAAAAAATCAGACTCGAAAAACGGTTACTCGAAGGGAGAGAGAAAGATCGCAGATCTGGGGAGACGAGATTTTTGGAAGTCCCGGACCCGATGCTGCCGCCGGCTCCGATGGTTCGAGCCGGAACGCGGCTACATCCGCCTGCGTTCGGTGGGAGAACTCTACATACGGCGAATACGGCGTTTGTGCAAGGGGAGCGGGCGGGCGCCCCCGGATTAATGCTTTGATTAGAACGGTTTAACCACCGCCAGGATGACGATGACGATCATCAGCAGGGTCGGTATCTCATTGAGGATACGGAAGAATTTCTGGCTGTGCCGGTTCCGGTCGAAGGCGAAATCCTTGACGCAGCGGCTGAAATAGCCGTGCACCCCGGACATCGCGATGACCAGCGCGAACTTGGCGTGAAACCAGCCGGCGCCCATCCAGTGACCCTGAATCAGCATGACGATGCCGAGGATCCAGGTCAGCGCCATCGCCGGGTTCATGATTATGTTCAGCAGCCGGCGTTCCATGACCTTGAAGGTCTCGGACTGCTTCGAGCCTGGCTCCGCCTCGCAGTGATAGACGAACAGCCGCGGCAGATAGAGCATGCCGGCCATCCACGAGATGACCGCGATGATGTGGAAGGCTTTGAGCCAGAGGTACATCAGTTCTTCCTTATCCCTCCCCTGGAAGGGGAGGGTGGCCGCCGCAGGCGGCCGGGTGGGGTGATCTCTCTGCAAGCGCGGTGCGGATCGCTTCCAACACACCGATCAAGTTCTGATCGACATCACTATTCCAAAACCGCAGCACTTTGAAATCGCCACGCGCAAGGTCGTTATCGCGTGCTTCGTCTTTTGCTTGGTGAGCATCTTCGTTGTGCTGACCACCATCGATTTCGACGACGAGGCGAGATTTCAGACAAACAAAGTCAACAATAAAATCATGCCGCGGTGCTTGCCGGCGAAAATGAAACCCGTCGCCTCGCCATGTGCGAAGATGGTTCCAGACCTTTACTTCTTGAGGCGTCAACGTCTTGCGCAACCGCCTTGCGATCTGGTTGGCCATTCCCCCACCCGTCTCGCTTCGCTCGCCACCCTCCCCCTGCGGGGGAGGGATAAGAAAGATTAGCCTGCTCTCACGCGCTTGAGCATCCGCTCGACATGCGCGATCGGCGTCGGCGGCAGAATGCCGTGGCCGAGATTGAAGATCAGCGGACCACCGCCGAGCGTCGCCATCACGTCATCGACTTCGCGGTCCAGCGCTTCGCCGCCGGCCAGCAGCGCCAGCGGATCGACATTGCCCTGGACCGCCACGCGCGGCTGCAACATGTCGCGGGCGATTTCGCGCTCGTAGGTCCAGTCGATGCCGACGGCGTCGACGCCGGTCATTTCCACGTAAGCCAGCGCCAACGCATTCACGCCGCGGGGAAAGCCTATGATTTTCGCACCGGGCACCTGACGGCGCACGCCTTCAACGATCTTCGCGGTCGGCCGGATGCACCATTTGTCGAATTGGTCCGGACCCAGAACGCCCGCCCAGGTGTCGAAAATCTGCACGACTTCGGCGCCCGCCTTGAGCTGCCCGACCAGATATTCAATCGACCCTTCGACAATCCGGTCGATCAATTGGCCAAACCCGATTGGATCTCGCAGCGCAAACAATCGCGCCGGCGCCTGATCGGATGTTGCGTGGCCTGCCACCATGTAGGTCGCGACGGTCCACGGCGCGCCGCAGAAGCCGATGAGCGTCGTCTTGGTATCGAGCTGCGATTTCACGCGAGCCACGGTTTCGTAGATCGGCGCCAGCACCTTGCCGTCGATGGTCTCATGCAGGCTCGACAGCGATTCTGCGTCGGCCAACGGTTCGAGCTTGGGTCCCTCGCCAACCAGGAACTCGACCTTGCGGCCCAGGGCCAGCGGCACGATCAGAATGTCGGAAAACAAAATCGCGGCGTCGAAGCCGAACCGCCGCACGGGTTGCAGCGTTACCTCGGCGGCCAGTTCGGGATTGAAGCAAAGATCGAGAAACCCGCCGGCCTTTTCGCGCACGGCGCGGTACTCAGGGAGATAACGTCCCGCCTGACGCATCATCCAGACCGGTGGCGTCTCTTCGGGCTCTCTGCCGAGCACGCGGAGTAGAGGCTTTATCCCCACATTGGCAGGCTGCACGGTTCTTCCTCTTAAGACTCTTAAGAATCTCTAGTTTGTTATTGTTAGGCCGTTGATTGGACTCATGACTCGCCATCAACAATCTGTCCACCGCCAGAGCGGACCGATTTAAGAATCGGGCCCAATCCGCTCGAAAACCGTCCACAGCAGGAAAGCCAGATTCATTGGCAATTTGGGCCTCTATCCCAAGGTTTCCCCAGCGCGGTTTCCACATCGGGCCGTGAAGTTACGTCAGCCGGTCTCAAACCTCTCCCGCAGGCAGCCTTGTGGACGGATTAGCATCCGGGCCGCAGGCTTGGCTTGCGCCGGGCCCTGAGGCGTGGCCTCCTCCCATTCTGTCCACACGCCATACTGTCTCCATACAGCGTTGCTTCACCGATGACCGAGCCCGGCTATTTCCATCTTCATCTCGTGTCGGACTCGACCGGCGAAACCCTGATCACGGTCGCGCGCGCCGCGGCGGCGCAATACGCCAACGTGTCCCCGGTCGAACACCTCTACCCGATGGTGCGTTCCAAGAAGCAGCTCGACCTGGCGGTGGCGGAAATCACCGAGGCGCCGGGTCTCGTGCTTTATACGCTGCTCGAGGAAGACCTGATCCAGATTCTGGAGGACAAGTGCCGCGAGCTCGGTTTGCCCTGCATGTCGGTGCTGGGTCCGATCCTGCGCGTATTCCAGTCCTACCTCGGCGCCGAAACGACGCATCGCGTCGGTGCGCAGCACGTGCTCAACGCCGAATATTTCCAGCGCATCGAGGCGCTGAACTACACGATGTTCCATGACGACGGCCAGCATGTCGAAGGGCTGGAAGAGGCGGATGTGGTTCTGATCGGCGTGTCGCGCACGTCTAAGACACCGACCTCGATCTATCTCGCCAACCGTGGCGTCAAAACGGGCAACGTCCCGCTGGTGCCGGGTGTGCCGCTGGCGCCGCAGGTCGAGGCGCTGACGCGGCCGCTGGTGATCGGTCTGTTCGCGAGCCCGGAGCGCATCGTGCAGATCCGCGAGAACCGGCTGCTTGGGCTCAACGCGCATCGCGACGATGACCAGTATATCGACAAGTCTGCGGTGGCCGAAGAAATCGCTTATTCGCGCCGGCTGTGCTCCAAGCACAACTGGCCGAGCATCGACGTGACGCGCCGCTCCATCGAGGAAACCGCCGCGGCGGTGATGAAGCTGCTGTCGGAGCGCCGGCGTCACATGGTTCAGTCGTTGAGCTAACACGAATGCCGCTTTGGATCGAACGACAATCGCTGGTGCTCGCCTCGCAGAGCGAAATCCGCGGCAAGATGCTGGCCGCCGCTGGCCTGCGGTTTGAAATCCGCCCGGCCAATATCGACGAACGCGATGTCGAGGCCAAAGCCGGCACTGCCGATGCGGCGGCCGCGGCCCGGTTGCTGGCGCGGGCCAAGGCGCAGGCGGTGTCTGCGACGCGGCCCGGACAACTGGTTCTCGGCGCCGATCAGACTTTGGCGCGCGGCGCCACGCGGTTCAGCAAGCCGGCCAATCGCGACAAGGCGCTGGAGCAGTTGCAATCCTTGCGCGGGCGCACCCACGAACTGCATTCGGCGGTGGCCCTGGTGCGGGATGGCACCGTGCTGTTCGACTGCGTCGACACCGCGCGGCTGACCATGCGCGACGTCACCGATCGCTTTCTCGCCGAGTATCTCGATATGGCCGGCGATGCGGCACTGCACAGCGTCGGCGCCTATCAGCTTGAAGGCATCGGCATCCATCTGTTCGACAAGGTCGAGGGTGACTATTTCACCATCCTCGGCCTGCCGCTGCTGCCGCTGCTGAAGTTTCTGCGGCAGGAAAAATTTGTAGACGGATAAAATGTTCATCCTCGGCCTAACCGGCTCGATCGGCATGGGAAAGTCCGTCACGGCGACAATGTTCGCCGAGGAGGGCGTGCCGGTTCATGACGCCGACGCCGTGGTGCATCGTCTGTATGAAGGCGAGGCGGTGCCGCTCATCGAAGCGGCGTTTCCGGGCACGACCGGTAACGGCAAGGTCGATCGCGAAAAGCTCGGCCAACGCGTGCTTGGCGATGCCGATGCGCTCAAGCGGTTGGAGCAGATCGTGCATCCGTTGGTGGCGGCGGCGCGTGACAAGTTCCTCAGCGACGCCGCGAAGAACGGCGCGCCGGTGGCGCTGCTCGACATTCCGTTGCTCTACGAAACCAAGGGCGAAGGCCGCTGCGACGCCGTCGTTGTGGTATCGGCGCCCGCCGATGTGCAGCGCGAGCGGACCTTGGCGCGCCCCGGCATGACGGAACAAAAGCTCGAAACCATCCTCGCCAAGCAGATGCCGGATGCGGAAAAGCGCCGCCGCGCCGATTTCGTGGTGGATACGGCACAGGGTTTCGATCACGCCCGCGCGCAGGTCCGTGATATCCTGAAGGTTGTCACGGCACCGACGAATCGGACGTAGTTATTCATAGTCATTCCGGGGCGCGCGATAGCGCGAACCCGGAATCCAGATAAACCCAGAGCTTGGCTCTGGATTCCGGGTCCATCGCTTCGCGATGTCCCGGAATGACGAGAGATAAAGATGCGCGAAATCGTCCTCGACACCGAAACCACTGGCCTCGATCCCAACAAGGGCGATCGGCTGGTCGAAATCGGCTGCGTCGAGCTGCTGAACCGCATTCCGACCGGGCAGACGTTTCACGCCTATATCAATCCCGACCGCGACGTACCGGCGGAAGCCTTCGCGGTGCACGGCCTGTCGGCCGAGTTCCTGCGCGGACACAAACGCTTCAGAGACGTATGCGATGAATTTATGGCGTTCATCGGCGACGACACGCCGCTGGTCATTCACAACGCCGAGTTCGATCACAAATTTCTCTGCGCCGAACTGAAAATGCTCAAGCGCGCGCTGATCGGGCGCGAGCGCCTGGTCGATACGTTGGCGCTGGCGCGGCGCAAACACACCGCCGGCCCCTACAGTCTCGACGCGATGTGCGCGCGCTACGGCATCGACAATTCACGCCGTACCAAGCACGGCGCGCTGCTCGACGCCGAGATTCTCGCCGAGGTCTATCTCGAATTGCTCGGCGGCCGTCAGGCGACCCTGGGTCTGGCCGAAACGGTTGCCAAGCGCGTCGTCGGTGTCGACGGCATTGTTGTGCGCAAGGAACGCAGCGTGCCGCTGGCGCCGCGCGTCAGCGCCGCCGACCGCGAAGCGCATCGCGCGTTTGTCGCGACGCTCGGACCGGATGCGATCTGGCAGAAATATCAGTAACCGTCATACCTTGCGAACGCGCCGAAGCTAGCAGAGCGAGCGTAGGCGTGTCGCGGGGAGGACCGGTGAAGTGCTGCGCCGCGTTACTGCGCGACCGAGCCTTCGGCGGGCTGAAGCTGCGCCATCTTCTGGCGGTACAGCGCGACGAAATCGATCGGCTCCAACAGCAGCGGCGGGAAGCCGCCATTGCGCACGGTGGTCGCGATGATTTCTCGGGCGAACGGGAACAGCAGGCGCGGGCATTCGATCAGCACCACGGCGCTCATGCTCTCCTGCGGACTGTTGCGGATGCGGAAGATACCGCCGTATTCCAGTTCAAACTGAAACAAGAGGTTGGTGCCGAGCTCGGCTTTGCCTTCAAGCTTGATGACGACTTCGATGTCGGTCTCCGAGCCCTGAAGCGGATTGGCGCCGACATTGACCTGGATCGAGATCTGCGGCTGCTCGTTGGTGTTCAGCGACTGCGGCGCATTCGGATTCTCGAACGAGAAATCCTTGATGTACTGCCCCACCACCTGGAGCTGCGGCTGAACTTCTTCGGCGGTGCCGCCATTGGTCGTCGACATGAACTCTCCTAACCCGGTCTTTTATTTGCCGGGCTGGCTAACATGGCGCTTCTAGAGGGACAACTACGGCCTTTCACCGGGGCCGCGACGGTCGGGAAGTTCTTTGTCCGGGACACGCTGCCACTGTTCCGGCTCAAGATCGACTACGCCGTCCGCCCGCCGGACCGGTGGGCTGCCGCCGAAGGCCCCCGCCATGAGCCGCCGCAGAGGGGCGATCAACAGCAGGAGGGCCAACACGTCGGTGATAAACCCTGGAACTAACAGGAGAATTCCGGCAAACAGGGTGGCAATCCCTGTGCCGTCAGCCTGGATGGCGGTAAAACTCCCTTGATTCATGGCCGTGCGGACCCGGGCGATGTGGTTGCCCCCGGCCCGCCGCAGGATCAGGCCACCGGCGAGCGAAGACGTCAGCACCAAGAGAAGCGCCCAGCCGAACCCGATCGACGCCGCGACAGCAACGAAGACGAGCAATTCGGCGAAAGGCAGCGCCAAAATTACCAAAAGCAGCCATTTTGCCACATTCATAAGTGCTTCTCTCAACCCAATATCTTGCCAAATTGTTGGCGTCGGCGGCTTGATCGTCTAAGGTTTCCCGGTGAGGCACGATTGCGCAGGGATACGGGCGCAAGGCCTATGGAACGGTCCGGCCACCAGCATACATAGGGAAGGTGGGTCGGGCCGCACCGCCATCCAGCGGTGGAAAGCGCCAAACGCCAATCTGCCGCACCCGTAGCCGAAAGCATGCAAGACGTGTTTGACATCTACACCATCATATTCCTCGCTCTCGCAGTGTTCATTTTCCTGCGTCTGCGCAGCGTCCTCGGCCAGCGTACTGGACGCGAGCGCCCGCCCTACGATCCGTATGCCGCGCGTGAGCCGGTGCGTCCCGCGGCCGAAAATGTCGTCGCGCTGCCGACCAGCCGCAAGCCGGAAGCTGCGGTGCAGCCGCCAGCAGCCGCCGAGCCGGTTGAGCCGGTCGAGCGCTGGAAGGGCATCGCCGAAGCCGGCTCCGCCCTCGCCACCGGGCTCGACGCCGTTGTCGCCGCCGCGCCTGATTTCGATGCCAAGCATTTTCTCACCGGCGCCCGCGCCGCCTACGAGATGATCGTCAACGCCTATGCCGAAGGCGATCGCCGCACGCTGAAGAATTTGCTGTCGCGCGAGGTCGACGACGGGTTTGAAGCCGCCATCAACGATCGCGAGAAGCGCGGCGACACGGTTGAGAGCCGGTTCGTCTCGATCGATAGTGCCGACATCACCGCGGCGGAAGTGCGCGCGCGCAATGTGCAACTGACGGTGCGCTTCCATTCCCAGCTTGTATCGGTGACGCGCGACAAGGCCGGTACCGTGATCGACGGCAATGCCGAGAAGGTCACCGATGTGACGGACGTCTGGACTTTCGCCCGCGATGTAGCCTCGCGCGATCCGAACTGGAAACTGGTGGCGACCGAAGCCGGGCAATGATGGCGGGGCGGGGGCTCTCACATTCCTTGATCTGCGGCGCGCTGGCGATTTGCGTCGGTGCGATGGCAGCCTCCCCCGCATTGGCCAAGCGCAGCAAGCATGGCATCAAGCACAGCGCCAAGAACGCCGCGATCAGACTGCAAAGCGCCAAGGTCGAGAACCTCGACTTCGAGTCCATGCCGGGCTGGAAAGACGACGACCACGCCGCGGCCTATGATTCATTCCTGAAGAGTTGCACGGCGATTCTGCGCGGCAGCAAGCAGATGCGCGCGGCGCGGCCCATCTATAGCGCGTTGTTCAATGTCTGCGAGCGCACCCGCACTGCGGGCAAGCTCGACCGCGATCAGGCACGAGCCTTCTTCGAAACCAATTTCAAGCCGGTCCGGCTGGCGCAACAAGGTCAGACCGACGGCTTCTTTACCGGCTACTACGAGACCGAAGTGCAGGGCTCCCGCGTGCAGACGCCGGAGTTCAGCATTCCCATTTACACGGCGCCGGCGGCGACCATCAGAGGCAAGCAGAGCAAGGTGTTCGCGCATCTCGATCGCGCCAAGATCGAAGACGGCGCGCTCAACGGCAAGAAGCTCGAAATCTGTTACGTGAAAAGCCCAATCGATCTGTTCTTCGCGCAGATACAGGGTTCGACCCGCGTCAAGCTCGATAGCGGCGCGACGTTGCGGCTCAATTACGTCGCCAGCAACGGCCTGCCTTACACACCGGTCGGGCGCCATCTCATCGACCGCGGCATCATCAGCAAAGAAGACATGTCGATGGACCGCATCCGCGACTGGATGGTGGCGAATCCGGAAGAAGGCAAGGAACTGCGCCGCAAGAACCGGTCCTTCGTGTTCTTCCGCGAAACCGATCTGCACGATCATGAAGAGTGCATTGGCGCGCAGGGCATTCCGCTGACGCCCGGGCGCTCACTGGCGGTGGACAAGAAGATTCACGTCTACGGCACGCCGATCTGGATCGACGCCGAACTGCCGATCGAGAGCGAAAAGCCGGAAACGAAATTCCAGCACCTGCTGGTGGCGCAGGATACCGGCTCGGCCATTATCGGGCCGGCGCGCGCCGATATTTATTTCGGAACTGGTGACGCCATCGGCAGCATTGCCGGACGCATCAAGCAGTTTGGCCGCTTCGTCATGCTGGTGCCGAGCAGCGTCGAGCTCAAAGGCGACGAGCCGCCGGAAGTGCCGCTCCCCAAGCCGCGGCCGAACCTAGTGGCCGACGCGCACCCCGCGGCCGCCTCCCAGCATCAATGAGCCCGGACGGCAAACGACGACGCGGTCTTACGTACGAAGACCGTGTGCTGTGGACTCATGTGGCGCAATCGATCAAGCCCCTGCGCGCAAAGTCGAAGAATGTCGCGGACGAAAGTGCCGAAGAGACTGAGGCGCCGAAGCCTCCCGCCAAGCAGCCGCCGAAGTTCAAGAAGCTCGCATCCGCGGTGCCGGTGAAGACGGCACCGCGCCCGGCGCTGAAGCCCGCCGCGCCGTCGCTTGAGCCGTTGACGCGGCGCATGAAGCAGCGCGTCGCCAAGGGCAAGCACGCCATCGACGCCCGGCTCGACCTGCACGGCTTCACGCAAGATCAAGCGCATTCAGTGCTGCTGCGTTTCCTGCGCACGGCGCAGGATCGCGACGCCCGGCTGGTGCTGGTCATCACCGGTAAAGGCCGTGGCGGCGAGATGGGCGTGTTGCGCCGTCATGTGCCGCAATGGCTGGCGTTGCCCGACTTCCGCGATTTGATCGTCGGCTTCGAGGATGCCGCCATCGGCCATGGCGGCGAAGGCGCGCTCTATGTCCGCGTCCGGCGAAGGAGCCCAACGGGCAACTGAAACCGAATAAGCTTTCGCGAGAAACGTTAATGGAGCTCGACACTTAGTCCGAAATCTCTGGCCAAAAAGGTGTCCGTTACACCACGATACAACCTCCGCTTGTAAAAATGGGGGATGACATGAAGGAGACGACGGAAGTTCTGGCTACCATTCGGAATACATTGGCGATTCTGGCTTCGCTCGCCGAGCGCACCGATCGTCCGGGACTGGCGTTCCTGATCGGCATGGCAGAGTTGGAAGCCGCTCAGGCCGAGGCCAGCGCTAGTGTGGAGGCTGACACACGGCGCTGACGAAAAGGCCGGGAGCCGCGCACCGGCTCCCGGTTTCGTCCGCGTCTACAGAATAAACCGGCTCAAATCGGCGTTTTTCGCCAAGTCGCCAATGTGCTTGTCGACATAAGCCGCGTCGACCTTGACCGTCTCGCCGGAACGGTCTGTGGCGCCGAAGGAGATCTCGTCGAGCACCCGCTCCATCACGGTCTGAAGGCGGCGGGCGCCGATATTTTCGATCGACGAATTCACCGACACTGCGATGTTGGCGATGGCATCAATCGCGTCTTCGGTGAAATCGAGCGTGACGCCTTCGGTGCGCATCAGCGCGATGTATTGCTTGATCAGAGATGCTTCCGGCTCGGTGAGGATGCGGCGGAAGTCGTCGCGCGTCAGCGCCTGCAACTCGACACGGATCGGCAGACGGCCCTGTAGCTCGGGCAGCAGGTCCGACGGCTTGGAGATGTGAAACGCGCCCGAGGCGATAAAGAGAATGTGGTCGGTCTTCACCGGGCCATGCTTGGTGTTGACGGTGGTGCCTTCGATCAGGGGCAGCAGATCGCGCTGCACGCCCTCACGCGATACGTCGGCGCCGCTACGGCCTTCGCGCCCGGCGATCTTGTCGATCTCGTCGAGGAACACGATGCCGTTCTGTTCGACCGCCTTGAGCGACTCCTGAACGAGTTGCTCATTGTCGAGCAGCTTGTCGGATTCCTCGTTGACGAGAATTTTGTGCGAGTCCTGCACGGTGACGCGCCGCGTCTTGGCCTTACCGCCGCCCATCTTGCCGAAAATATCGCCGATATTGATGGCGCCCATCTGTGCGCCAGGCATGCCGGGAATTTCGAACATCGGCATGCCGCCACCACCGCCGCTCTGCACTTCGATCTCGATTTCCTTGTCGTTGAGTTCGCCGGCGCGCAGCTTCTTGCGGAAGCTTTCGCGGGTCGCCGGGCCGGATCCCGGCCCAACGAGGGCATCGATGACGCGTTCTTCCGCGGCTTGTTCGGCGCGCGCCTGCACATCCTTACGCTTGCGCTCGCGCGTCATGGCAATGCCGATCTCAACGAGGTCGCGGACGATCTGCTCGACGTCGCGTCCGACATAGCCGACCTCGGTAAACTTGGTGGCCTCCACCTTGAGAAACGGCGCGCCGGCGAGTTTCGCCAGGCGGCGGGAGATCTCTGTTTTGCCAACGCCGGTCGGCCCAATCATCAGAATATTTTTCGGCAGCACTTCCTCGCGCAATTTGTCGTCGAGTTGCAGCCTCCGCCATCGATTGCGTAACGCGATGGCGACGGCGCGCTTGGCGTCGTGCTGCCCGACGATGAAGCGGTCGAGTTCGGAAACGATTTCGCGCGGCGAGAAGTCGGTCATGCGGGCACCACCGGCGGCAGCCGGTCCACAAGATGAGAGGGCAAGAACGAGAGAACCCGGCGGCGCAGGACCGCCCAGCCGACACCGAGAGCGAGCACCAAAATGCCCAAAACAACGAGCGTTGCGATGAGCGTCAGGGCCGGATTGAGAATAGCTTTCGACAGTGCAAACGCGATGACGCCGCCGACATAGACCAGCGCCGATACCAGCAGCGCGCGCCGGTCGATGATCAAGGCAATGATCGTGAGCAGGACGGCGATGGCCACAATCAGGGCCAGCACGCCATTGCCGGGGTTAAAGCTCTGCCCCGCGGTCAAGCCGATCAGGGAGTGAACAATCAGGGGCGCCGCCAGCACATGCAGCCAGAACGCGCAGTCGGATCGCCGGGTTGCGCGCAGGCGATCCGAGAGATCGAACCACATTGCGAAACCAAAGATAACGACGCCGCACAGCAACAGGAGAGCGGTGCGGGGAACGCCCGCCGCGTCCAGGGCGGTAGCTGCTGCAAACTCCACGGCGATAACAGCGCCGCCGGCGATCACGAGCAGGGCGAAAGGGAAGCGAAACCGCGCATAAAATCCGGCAGCGGCGAGCGCGCCAATGATTGCCTTGATGGCCATCTGCAGCGGGCTTCCGCTCAGCAACAGCCCGGCGATCAGGGACGGACGGGATTGCAACGAATTCGCCGCTATCCCGCCGGCGTCGCCGACCGGCAGATACGCCATCGGGGCGGTGGAGACGACGAACATCACGAAGAAAACGAGGATCGCGATACCCGGCAGCACCAGCCGCATGCGGCGCACGAGCAGTTCCGCCAGGCCCCACATGACAACGGCCGCGAGCGCGTAAACTGCCGGTACGCCCTGCATCGCGGCGAATATCGATACGCCGATGCCGAACAGCACGACACCGATGGTGAAGAAGATATCGTTGAAGCCGCGCATAAAGCGAAAGTGTTCTTCGTCGGCGCGTTCGGCGGCGCCGGTGCTGCGGCGCTTGACGGCGAATTCGCGCAGGGCGTCGGCTTGCGCTTGCGTCACGATGGCGGCACCCACAGCCGCATCGAGATCGTCGTCATGCAACATTGAGCGACTCAATCGTGACGTTGCGGTTGGTGTAGACGCAGATGTCAGCGGCGATATCGAGCGACTTGCGCACGATCTCGTCGGCGGAAAGCGGCTGGTCGAGCAGCGCCCGCGCCGAGGCCAGCGCATAATTGCCGCCCGAGCCGATGCCGGCGACGCCGGCTTCCGGCTCCAGCACGTCGCCGGTGCCGGTCAGCACCAGCGACACGTTTTTGTCGGCGACGATCATCATGGCCTCGAGGCGGCGCAGATAGCGATCGGTGCGCCAGTCCTTGGCGAGTTCAACCGAGGCGCGCAGCAATTGCCCGGGATACTGCTCTAGCTTGCTCTCCAGCCGCTCGAATAAGGTGAAAGCGTCGGCCGTGGCGCCGGCAAAGCCACCGATCACGTCGCCCTTGCCCAATTTGCGGACCTTTTTGGCGTTGGCCTTGATGATGGTCTGGCCGACCGTGACCTGGCCATCGCCACCGATGACGACAGTGCCGCCCTTGCGGACGGTCAGGATCGTGGTGCCGTGCCATCCGGGCATTTCGTTCTGGGACATGCGGTTAACCCTGCGAATAGAGGCTCATGTAGGCACAGGGGCGGGACGATGCAAATACGGCCCGTGAGGTGGCGAATCCGGCAAACCCCTGATAAAAGCCTCGCGAATTAAGGGATTTACCCGCTAGGATTTGCGATGCGCACCGCCACCATCAAGCGCAAGACCAAGGAAACCGACATCGAGGTCACCGTCGACCTCGACGGCAAGGGCACGTCGACGATATCGACGGGCATCGGCTTTCTCGACCACATGCTGGACCTTCTGGCGCGGCACTCGCGCATCGACCTCAACGTGAAGGCGGTCGGCGACCTGCACATCGATTTCCACCACACAGCGGAAGACACCGGCATCGCGCTCGGCCAGGCGGTGAAGCAGGCGCTCGGCGACATGAAGGGCATCACGCGCTATGCCGACGTGCATGTGCCGATGGACGAGGCGCTCACCCGCGTCGCGATCGACATATCTGGCCGCCCGTTCCTGGTGTTCAAGGCTGAGTTCGTGCGCGACAAGGTCGGCACCTTCGATACCGAGCTGGTGCAAGAGTGGTTCCAGGCTTTCGCCATGAACGCCGGCATCACGTTGCACGCGGAATGTCTGTACGGCACCAACGATCACCATATTGCCGAGTCGTGCTTCAAGGGTTTAGCGCGGGCCTTGCGTGCCGCGGTTGCCATCGATCCGCGGACCAGGGACGAAATCCCGTCGACCAAGGGTACGTTGGGGAATTAACGGCTGTCGTCCCCGCGCAGGCGGGGACCCAGTAGTCACGATCGTCGTTTTATCGCTCGATTGAGTGGTTACTGGATGCCCGCCTTCGCGGGCATGACGGAAGATGTAAAGAGTAGAAAATGCCCACGTTCACCGTTCACGAACCGCCAGTGAAAGACGATGCGCCGGCAACCCCGGAACGCTTTGTGTTCGTGCGCGACGGCTTCCATTTCTGGGCGTTTCTGCTGGCGCCGATCTGGCTCGCCGTGCACCGGCTGTGGTTCATCCTGTTCTGTTATCTCGTCGTTACCATCGGCGCGGCTGTCGGCATGAATCTGCTCGGCGTGCCGTCGCCGGTGAAGTATCTCGTGACGTTCCTGATCGCGCTGCTGATGGGTTTCGAGGCGCCGTCGCTATGGCGCTGGAATCTGACGCGGCGCAAGTGGAAGACGCTCGGCTTCGTTGTCGGTGAGGATGCCGAACTGGCTGAACGGCGTTTCTTTGCGCACTGGACCGGTCAGCAGGCTGATGCCGCACCGCCAATGCCGCCGTCCGCACCGGTCTACAGCACGCCGGTGCGGCGTGGTGCGCCCACCGGCTCCGATGTCATCGGTCTGTTTCCCGAACCCGGGCAGCAGCGATGAGCGTCGCCATCGTCGATTACGGCTCCGGCAATCTGCACTCGGCGGCGAAAGCCTTTGAGCGCGCTGCGCGTGAGAGCGGCCATGATCAACCGATCGACGTCACCAGCGATCCGGCAAAAGTCGCGCGCGCCGACCGCGTCGTGCTGCCAGGCGTCGGCGCCTTCGGCGATTGCCGCCGTGGCCTCGACGAGATTCCGGGCATGATCGAGGCGCTTAACGAAACCGTGCACAAACGCGGCCGTCCGTTCTTCGGCATTTGCGTCGGCATGCAACTGATGGCCGATGTCGGCCGCGAGCATGGCACGACGCCGGGGCTTGGCTGGATTCCCGGCGAGGTCGACCGCATCGCGCCGTCGGACGCCACCTTGAAAATCCCGCATATGGGCTGGAACACGCTCAACATGCGAAAACCGCATGCTTTGCTGGATGAAATACCCCTTGGTGCGGATGGCCTGCACGCCTATTTCGTGCATTCCTATGAGCTCAAGGCCGCGCACGCGTCCGATCTCGTGGCACAGGCCGACTATGGCGGCCCTCTCACCGCCATTGTCGGACGCGACAACATGGTCGGTACGCAATTCCATCCGGAGAAGAGCCAGAAGCTCGGTCTCCGATTGATCGCCAATTTTCTGAAGTGGACGCCGTGATTTTATTTCCCGCTATCGATCTCAAAGAAGGTCTCGCCGTTCGCCTGCAGCAGGGCGACATGGCGCGCGCCACCGTGTTCCATCGCGATCCGGCGCAGCAGGCGGCGGCGTTCCAGCAGCAGGGCTTCAAACATCTGCATGTCGTCGATCTCGACGGCGCCTTTGCCGGAAAACCGATGAATGTTGCGGCGGTCGAACGCATTCTCGAAGCCGTCGGGCAGTGCGTGCAGCTCGGCGGCGGCATCCGCAACATGGCGACTATCGCGGGCTGGCTGGAGAAGGGCGTGAACCGCGTCATCATCGGCACCGCGGCGGTGCGTGATCCGGCTTTGGTCAAGGAAGCGGCCAAGAAGTTTCCCAAGCAGATCGCGGTCGGTCTCGACGCGCGCGACGGCAAGGTCGCGGTCGAAGGCTGGGCCGAAAGTTCGGAATTGTCGGCGCTGGATACGGCGCGCCGCTTCGAGGACGCCGGCGTTTCCGCCATTATATACACCGACGTGGCGCGCGACGGCATGCTGCAAGGCATCAACTGGGATGCCACCATTGCGCTGGCCGACGCGATTTCGATTCCGGTTATCGCCTCGGGCGGTCTCGCCTCGATCGACGACATCAAGACCATGCTGGAGCCGCGCGCCAAAAAGCTGCAGGGCGCCATTGCCGGCCGCGCGCTCTACGACGGCCGCCTGAACGCCGAAGAAGCCTTGTCGCTCATCCGCGCCGCACGGGCGGCCTGATGTTCAAGGTTCGAGTCATTCCCTGTCTCGACGTCAAGGATGGGCGCGTCGTCAAGGGCGTCAACTTCGTCAATCTGCGCGACGCCGGCGATCCAGTGGAAGCGGCGATTGCCTATGACGCCGCCGGCGCCGACGAACTCTGCTTTCTCGACATCACCGCCAGCCACGAGCGGCGCGACACGATCTATGACGTTGTCACACGTACGGCAGAAGCCTGCTTCATGCCGCTGACCGTCGGCGGCGGCGTGCGCACGGTGGAAGACATTCGCAAGCTGCTGACCTGCGGCGCCGACAAGGTGTCGATCAATACGGCGGCAGTGGACCGGCGCGCTTTCGTCAAGGAAGCGGCGGAGAAGTTCGGCGACCAATGCATCGTCGTCGCCATCGACGCGAAGAAGGTTTCGGAGCCGGGCGAGAAGGACCGCTGGGAGATTTTCACCATCGGCGGCCGCAAGCGTACCGGCATCGACGCGGTCGAATATGCCAAGGAAGTGGTGTCGCTCGGCGCCGGTGAAATCCTGCTGACCTCGATGGATCGCGACGGCACCAAGTCCGGCTATGACATCGCCCTGACCCGGGCTATTGCCGATGCGGTGCCGGTGCCGGTCATCGCCTCGGGCGGCGTCGGCAACCTGGCCCACATGGTAGACGGCATCCGCGATGGCCACGCCACGGCGGTGCTGGCGGCCTCGATCTTCCATTTCGGCGAGCACAGCGTGCGGGAAGCCAAGGTTTATATGGCCGAAAAAGGCCTGCCGATGCGGCTCGACCCGTAGAAGCCCCCACCCCCGACCCCTCCCCGCGCTTCGCGGGGGAGGGGAGAAGTGGTAAGCACCGCCTATGACGACAAAATTTTCCCTCGCCGATCTCGAAAAGCGCGTGCACGCGCGCGCGCAGGCGCCGGCCGGCGAAAGCTACACACGCACGCTCATCGACAAGGGCGTGGCGCATTGCGCCAAGAAGTTCGGCGAAGAGGCTTTCGAGCTGGCGATCGCCGCCGTGCAGGAAGACAAGACGCGGCTGGTGTCTGAGGCCGCCGACGTTCTCTACCATTTGCTTGTCGTGCTCGAAGCGCGCGGCGTGAAGTTTGCCGACGTCGAGGCCGAACTCGACAAGCGCACGGCGCAGTCAGGTCTCGCCGAGAAGGCCTCTCGCAAGAGCTAGTTCAAGAGTTGGTTCATATGAAACTTCGCGTCGAAGAACAGTTCTCGGCCTATCATTCGTTCTCGCGCGTCGAATGGGCAAAGCTGCGTGACGACACGCCGATGACTCTGACCTCCGAGGAGGTGACGCGGCTGCGTTCGCTGCATGACAGGCTCGACATCCGGGAGGTCGAGGAAGTCTATCTGCCGTTGTCGCGACTGCTGTCGATTTACGTCAACGCGACGCAGCGCCTGTTCCGCGCGCAGGAACGCTTTCTCGGTACCGAAGACATCAAGATGCCGTTCATCATCGGTGTCGCCGGTTCGGTCGCGGTCGGCAAGTCGACCACCGCGCGCGTGCTGCAGGCGCTGCTGGCGCGTTGGCCGAATGTGCCGAAGGTCGATCTCGTCACCACCGACGGCTTTCTCTATCCGAACGCGATCCTTGAGCGCGAAGGCCTGATGGAGAAGAAGGGTTTCCCGGAAAGCTATGATCTGCCTGCGCTCTTGCACTTTCTCAACGACGTCAAGGCGGGGCGGCGCCCGGCGCGCGCGCCGATCTACTCGCATCTCACCTATGACGTGACGCCGAATGTCTGGGTCGAGGTCGACCGGCCGGAAATTCTCATCGTCGAAGGCCTGAACGTTTTGCAGACCGGGCGTTTGCCGAAAGATGGGAAGGCCATTCCATTTGTGTCCGATTTCTTTGACTTTTCGGTCTATCTCGATGCTGACGATGACGTATTGAAGAAGTGGTATATCGACCGCTTCCTGACGTTGCGTTCAACCGCATTCCGCGATCCGAAGTCGTACTTCCATCGCTATTCGCGTCTGTCGGACGATGAAGCTGCGCAGACGGCGTCATCGATCTGGGAGCGGATCAACCTCGTCAATCTGCACGAAAATATTGTGCCGACGCGTCAGCGTTCCGATCTCATCCTCAAGAAGGGCGAGAGTCATCTGGTCGAGGAAGTGTCGTTACGGCGATTGTAGCCGTCGTCCCGCGGAGGCGGGGACCCAGCACTTGATTAGCTAAATTATAAAAAGGACTGGATGCCCGCCTGCGCGGGCACGACACCGTTGACTAAGCCGCCCTGCGGCTCATGTCGAAGTGCTGCAGATATTTCTGCTTGATCGCCGCCATCGGCAGCACAATCAGCACGTCGGTGGTGCCGAACTCATGATCGACTACGGCGCCCTCGCCGATATAAGCGCCGAGACGCAGATAGCCTTTCACCAAAGGCGGCAGAACTTTCAGCGCCTGCTTCGGGTCGATGGCTTCCTTCGACAGACGATTCATTTCGACGTAACGCTCCGGCAGTGCGCGCGCGTGCCAGGTTTCCGGCGCGTGCGCGTAGTGATGCAGGAATGACAGCGGCAGCGCGAGTTGCTTCGGCTCGGTGCCGTCGAGACTGGCGCAGCCGATCATGACGTCGATGCGGTTCTGCAGAACGTATCCGTAGATGCCGTGCCACAGCAGTTCGACGGTGCCCTTGTTGCGGTAGGGCGGCAGCACGCAGGAACGGCCGAGCTCGAGGAATTGCAGATTGTTGTGGCGCGCGATCAAGCCGCCGATATCGAATTCGCCGGAGGTGTAGAAGCCGCCGTACTCTTCGGCGAGCGGTTGGCGCAGCAAGCGATAGGTGCCGACCACCGCCGGGCGGTTCCCGGGCTGGCCGTCACGGGCGGCATGGTCGAGCACGAGCAGGTGGTCGCAGATGGCGTCGTAGCTGTCGATGTCGCGGCGGGCGAACAGCCGGCCGGGATTGGGGATAGCCGAGCCTTCTTCGTAGAACACGCGGTAACGCAGTTTCTGCGCCTGGCGCACTTCTGCGGCGGTCTGGGCCAGCCGGACCTCGAGCGAGCCGATGCGGCCGAGCGACTGCGATGGCCGGTGCGCGCGGGCGGCCCAAGCCTGCAGACCACCATAGGCCTGAAGCGTCGAAATCAGATTGGGCACGCCTCGCGAGGGGGTGACCGAATTGCCGCCACGGCTAACCATATGAATTGTCGCCCTTTTCTGCGTCCGTCGAAGGAATTATGCGGCGCAGTCGAATCGGTTGGAATGTTGCGGGAAGTCTACAACACGGTTCCCATACCGAATTATGACAATGTGGGGGAGTAGGCGTCAGGCCGCAAGCGGGGCACGGCGTCGGCGACGTATGACGTCATCGAGAACCTCGCGCAGCTTGTCCCGGTCGAGCGGCTTGACCAGCAGGGCGTCCATGCCGGCGGCGAGGCACGCTTCGCGGTCTTCCGGAGAGGCGTTGGCGGTGAGCGCCACGATCGGCGTCGGCGTACCGTCGGTCTCGGCCTCGCGGAGCAGACGGGTGGCCGTAAGGCCGTCCATGCCCGGCATCTGAACATCCATCATGACGAGGTCGTAGGGCGCACCGGCCGCCCGGGCGGATGTCCAGGAATCGATCGCGGCGGCGCCGTCGCCGACGACGGTCGGACGATGACCGAGCCGCGTCAGCAGCGTGCGCGCCAGCAGCGCGTTGATCTCGTTGTCTTCGGCGATGAGAATCGAGAGGCCGCTGCCGGCGGCCGCTGCCTCGGCGGTTTCGTCGGCAGGCGCGACGCGCGGATCCTCGAACCTGGTTTCCCCGCCGAGCTGCGCGGCGAGCGACGCGGTACGCACCGGCTTGACCAGATAGCCGGTGAAGCCCGCCGCCATGAGCGCCGGCAATTCGTGACGCTCGCTCGGGCGGATCAGCACGATGCGTTTCGCCCCCGACAACTTCACGGCATGGCCGCTCGCCATCATTTTCTGCGCCAGCGGAAAGTCGATCAGCGCCACGTCCCATGGCCGGTCCGCCGCCTGTACCAGAGCCGTGTTCTCGTCGATCACGGTGTAGGTCTTGGCATTCCAGCAGCCGAGCCGCCGCGCCAGCAGCGAGGCCTCTGTGTTGGTGGGCGCGGCGATCATCACCGCGGTCGCTTTGAGATCGGGCGCGACAAACGCGGTTGCATCGGTATCGGCAGACATCAGCAGCGGCACAACAAAACTGAACGTCGATCCTGAGCCGAGCGCGCTGTCGACGGCAATGGTGCCTTCCATGCGCTCGACAATGCGTTTTGAAATGGCGAGGCCGAGACCGGTGCCGCCGAACCTGCGTGTCGCCGAGCCATCGGCCTGTTCGAAGTCGAGGAAGACGCGTTGCTGATCGCTCGCCGCAAGGCCAATACCGGTATCGCGCACTTCAAAGCGAATGTCGCCGTCACGCTCGCCGTGCTCGACGACGACGGAAACGCCGCCGCGCTCGGTGAACTTGATGGCGTTGCCGGCGAGATTGAGCAGCACCTGCCGCAGGCGCGCCGCGTCACCCATGACGAATGCAGGAACGCGGTCGTCAATAAACGAGGCAATCTCGATGTTCTTGGCCTGCGCGCGGGGCGCCAGCAGTTCAACGGTTTCCTCGATCAGTGCCGACAGCGCAAAGGGCTTTACCTCAAGATCGAGCTTGCCGGCCTCGATCTTGGAAAAGTCGAGCACTTCCTCAATCAGCGACAGCAGCGTTTCACCCGAGGTCTTCGCCGCCTTGGCATAGGTCGTCTGCTCCGGCGTCAGCGGCGTATCGAGCAGCAGCCCGGCCATGCCGAGAATGCCGTTGAGCGGCGTGCGGATTTCGTGACTGACCATAGCAAGGAAGCGCGACTTGGCGTGATTGGCGCTTTCCGACTGATCGCGCGCCGCGGCGAGCGCATGCTCAGCCTCGACGCGGTCGGTGACGTCGCGGCCGACGCCTTGGACTTCATTTCCGTTTTCCCCGCGCACGGCGACTTCGCGCCATGCGATCCAGCGCGAGGCCGGGCCCTGTGCAATCTTCTGGTCGTAAAGTCGCGTGCCGTCGGTGTGCACGCTGACCTTGCCGTGCTCCAGCACCGGCAAATCCAGCAGTGTGCCGATCAAGGCGTCCCGCTTTTTGCCGGCGAGCGCGCAGAACGCGTCGTTGGCGTAAGTGATGTGGCGTTCGCTGTCGCGGCGCACGATCAGGTCGCCCTGCGCTTCCAGCAGGCTACGGGCGCGCTCCTCGGCCTCGCGCAGTTCCCAATTGCGGTCGGATAATTCCTCGACGCGGGCTTCGAGCACGCGCCGCTTCTGCTTGTTGACGCGGCGGCGCATCAGCAGGAAGGCGATGACCGCCATCGCGGCCGCGAACAGCGCTCCGGCGCCGATCGCATACGCATGCGGATCGTAGGTGCCGTGCTGCATGCGTGCACCCGCGAAAAAACCAAGGCCGCCCGAAATGATCGACAGTGTCGTGACCACCGTGCGCCCGAACAACACCAGTGAGCGGGTGTTGCGGGAGGAGGTGCGCAGCGCCGAAATGCGTTTGGCTGTCGATGTGTTTTGCATGATCCCGCCGGCCAGAATGGCATCGGGACTCTTGCAATTTTATTCCCCGGTAACGTCCGCAAGCGACTTCGCCCTGACGTGGTGAAAGGCGGGTTAAGCGGAATACTACCTTTGGCAGTGTCATCTTACCCACAGAAAACCCATGTGGATTAACAAGGCCCCATAACAGGCTTTGTAATGGGAAATAACCATCGAACCTTAGGATTTTTCGACAAAACTTTGAGTTGCATTCGAGCGATTTGCTGGCCTGGCCGGAAGGATTTCCGGGACCGCACAAGGGTCCTTTTAGTCCTCCCGCCGGGGCGGCGCGCAGTAACCGCACTAGGGGCTCGCGCACCATAGCGGGCAGGGGAAACGGCAATGTCACGCTTCGCAAATTTGAGCATCGGCACCAAGCTTGCCATCACGTCAGCGGCCGCGGTCATGATGGTTCTCGTCATGGCCATCGGGCAGATCGTCGGAAATTCGTGGAGTGCGACCGCACGCGACGCCGCGTCGGTGCAAAAGAAAGTCGCGCAGACTGCCGCCGAGGCGAAAGCGTCCGGGCGCGGCATGCTGGTCGGCTTCGGCGATCTTCGTCTCGCCGAGACTTCGGCAGAGATAAAGACGGCGCATGACTATTTCCTCGCGCGGCACGCCGCGCTCAATCGTTTCGTCGCGCAGATGCTCGACATCGCGTTGAATCCGCAAAATCGCGACAACATGGAAAAGCTGAAGTCGCAGGCGGAAAAATACGCGGCGATCGAAGGCGACGTCCTGAAATTAAAGACTCAGTTGCCCCCGCTTCGTGAAAAAGCCGCCGCGGGCGGCCCGGCCGCCGAAGCGCCTAACGCACAAGCCGCCGTCATCAACGCCGATATCCGGAAGATCGCGCAGGAGCGCGCCGCCGCGGCCGGTGAGGCGATGTCGGGCTTCGCCGAAGCCATCATGGAATTCTCGTTGAAGCGCTCGGTGGATTCGTCGGCCGACGCCGAGTCCATCACGATGTATGGCGAGTATCTCAACTACCTTCTCACCGCCATTACCGTTCTGCTGCTGGCCGGCACCGCAGTGTACTCGACGGTTGCGATCGCGCGACCGATGCGCCGTCTGATCCAGCCGTTCGACGAACTCGCCACCGGCAATTTCGCGATTGAAGTACCGTACATGACGCGCGGCGATGAAATCGGGCAGATCGCCAAATCCGTCGGCGGCATGGTCGAGCGTGTGCGCGGTACGCTCAATCATATCAAGGTCTCGGCGCTGGAAGTGACCAGCGCGTCCGCTGAAATTTCGACCAGTACCACCGATCTGTCGCAGCGCACCGAGCAGCAGGCCGCGAGCCTGGAAGAGACCTCCGCCTCGATGGAGGAAATTTCGGCGACGGTGCGCAAGAACGCGGAAAATGCACAGCACGCTAACACATCGGCGAGCGCGGCGCTTGAAGTCGCGGACCGGGGCGGCGCGGTCGTTGCCAAGGCCGTGAGCGCCATGGCCGAGATCGAACAGTCGTCCCGCAAGATTTCGGACATCATCGGCGTCATCGATGAGATCGCGCGCCAGACCAATCTGCTCGCGCTCAACGCAGCCGTCGAAGCGGCGCGCGCCGGCGATGCCGGCCGCGGTTTCGCGGTGGTCGCGTCGGAAGTCCGCAGCCTGGCACAACGCTCATCGCAGGCGGCGAAGGACATCACCGGGCTGATCACTAACAGCAACGGTCAGGTCAAGGACGGCGTTCAACTGGTCAATCAGGCCGGCACCGCGCTGCACGAAATTCTGAATTCGATCAAAACGGTTTCGGACTTCGTGGCCGACATCGCCTCCGCGAGCGCGGAGCAGGCCACCGGTATCGATCAGATCAACCGCGCCATGACGCAGATGGACGAGGTGACGCAGCAGAACTCGGCGCTGGTGGAAGAAAACGCGGCTACCGCCAAGACTCTGGAGCACCAAGCGCAGGCCATGCACGAGCAGATCGGCTTTTTCCGCGTCGAGCAGGGTGCGGTTGCGTCGGTGCACGGAGAGAAGGTCGCGAAAGTCGTGGCCACGGCGGTGTCGAAGATGAACGCACCGGCGGCGCAGGCGGCCAAACCCATGTCGAAGCCGATGCCTAAGCAGGCCGGCAAGCCCATGACGGTCGGCGCCAACGCGCTCAAGATGGAGCCGGACTGGACCGAGTTCTAGACCGGCGGTTTTACGTGAAGCGGCGCTACCGGCTGATGCCGGTGGCGAAAGCGAGGCCGTTGCCGTTCTTGCGGGCGGTCCGCCAGATCACCGCGAACAAGGCTGCGGCATCGTCCTGGGTGAACACGGCCGACTTCACGAACACCTTGTAGTCGGCGGCATTGCGCGTCATCGCGACTGTGACGTCGGGCTCCGCCGCGGCGGCATCGATGCGAATGGTCTTCACCGAAGCCGCGCTCTGGCAGGCCTGCAAGGCGTCGTCTTCATCGACCAAGACGAAATCGGCGGCAGCCGGATCGTCGACGATCTGCATGCGTAGGCTCGGACTGACCGCGGCATTGTCGATGCGAACGGTGTAGTCGGCCGACGCCGTGCGCGACATCTCGTAACTGGCCTTGCCGGCGGCAAAGCACGGAATGGCAGCGGCTGTAGTTGAAGAGAAGAAAGAGCTGGCGGCGGAGGCGGCGACGGGCACCGCGACGACCAGAGCCATCAGCGAGAGAAAGTGGGCGCGTTGCATTCTTGAGGCCCCCCGGCCGGCGCGGCATCCTGCCGCTGCGGTCAGGCTAGGTCCGGAGTGCTTAGCGATTTATTAAAATTGAGCTGGGCGGTGATTCAAAAAGCCGCCCAAACCCAATACCCTGAAACCTACGCCGCTTTGCGCACCTCGTCGGCCAAGGCCCGATAGGACAAGGCCTCGGCGAGATGGATGCGCCCGACTGTGGCGGCGCCATCGAGATCGGCGAGCGTGCGTGCGACCCGCAGCACGCGATGGTAGCCGCGTGCTGACAGATGCATCCGGTCGGCGGCGTCGCGCAGCAACGCCAGGCCCTGCGCATCGGCCTGCGCGACGTCTTCCAGCAGCGCGCCACTGACCTGCGCGTTGGTGCGAACGTTCGGCAGGCCCATGCCTGCATAGCGTTCGGTCTGGATGTCGCGTGCACGCGCGACGCGGGTGGCGACTTCACGGCTGCCTTCCGACGGTGCCGGCAGGATCAGATCGGAGGCGGTGACTGCGGGGACCTCGATGTGCAGATCGATGCGGTCGAGCAAAGGCCCGGACAGGCGGCCCTGATAGTCGGCGGCGCAGCGGAGATTCGGGCCGCGTTTGCAGGCGAATCCGGGATCGCTGGCGCGGCCGCAACGGCACGGATTCATCGCCGCGACCAGCATAAAGCGCGCCGGATAGCTGATGCGATGATTGACTCGCGCGATGGCAACTTCGCCGGTTTCCAGCGGCTGCCGCAACGAATCGAGCACCGCGGCGGAAAATTCCGGCATCTCGTCGAGGAACAGCACGCCGTTATGCGCCAGCGAAATTTCGCCGGGACGTGCGCGCAAGCCGCCGCCGACCAAAGCCGGCATCGATGCCGAATGATGCGGCGACCGGAATGGCCGCTTATTGGTGAGCGCGCCGCCTTCGATAACACCGGCAACCGAGGCGATCATCGACACTTCAAGCAGTTCGGTCGGTGACAAGGGCGGCAGGATCGTCGGCAGACGCGCGGCGAGCATCGACTTGCCGGCGCCGGGCGGGCCGACCATCAGCAGGTTATGGCCCCCGGCGGCGGCGACTTCGAGCGCGCGCTTGGCGCTCTCCTGTCCTTTAATGTCAGCGAGATCGAGCGGCAGGCCTTCGAGCTCGCGGATTTTCGGCGCCGGCCGCGACAGCACCTGCGTGCCTTTGAAATGATTGGCGAGCTGGATGAGCGATTGTGCTGCGACGATCTCGATCTCGGGCGACGCCCACGCCGCTTCCGGTCCGCACAGTTGCGGACAGATCAGCCCTTGGCCGCGTGCATTGGCGCCGATGGCTGCGGGCAACACACCGGCAACAGGCGCGATGCCGCCGTCGAGCCCAAGTTCGCCGAGCACGGTGAAGCCGCTGATCGCGTCCTGCGGAATGGCGCCGATTGCGGTCATCAAGCCGAGGGCGATCGGCAGATCGTAATGGCTGCCTTCCTTCGGCAGATCGGCGGGCGCGAGATTGATGGTGATGCGGCGCGCCGGTAATGCCAGCCCTGACGCAACCAACGCCGCGCGCACGCGTTCTTTAGCTTCCGACACCGCCTTGTCGGGCAGTCCGACGATGTTGAAGGCGGGCAGACCGGGCGCGACCTGGACCTGCACGTCGACGGCCCGGGCCTCGATGCCCTCGAACGCCACCGTCGCCACGCGCTGGACCATGGACAGGCTCCCGATTTCTACCTTGGAGTGTACACCGAGCCGTCGGGTTGAACAAGAACATTTGCAGAACAAAACGACTCAGTTATGATTCTTGGAAATCAGGGAACGCGGACATGATCGACAGCAAAACCATCGCCCAGGAACTCCAGCACGCCCGCAAGGCCCGCATGGAAGCTGAAGCCGAGTACTGTGATATCGAGGAAATGCTGTGGCATATGCATCATCCGCACCCCGCGCCGCAGCGGGTGGCCTACACCTTTGATGGCTTCGGCCGGCAGTTCGCCAACTGGTCTAACTAGGCCAAAGGCCCAGCGAGGCCCCCTAGCCCCGCAGCAGGTCGGCCTTGGCGGCGGCGAGGATCTCCTCGGAAAACGCCGCATCGTCGACCGCCCGCGCCAGCACCATGGCGCCCACCAGTTGCGACATTGCGGACAGCGCCTTGCGCCGCCGGGCGGCTTTCGCCGCGCCCGGTACCAGTTTCGTCAGCACATCGATAAGCGGCCGCAGGCCGTCGGCAAAAGCCTTGCGCACCGGTCTGCCCTGACGCGCGGCGTCGGCACCGAGCGAGGCGAAGGCGCAACTATGGCTGCGGTCGTCACGCATTTTCGTCGACAGGTAGCGCTCGATCAGAATTTTCAAAGCGTCATCGGGATGTTCGTCGAGTGTCTTGGCCCAGTGCGCGGCGGAGCGCGCCATCACGGCCTTGCTCGCCTGCACGGCGAGATCGTCCTTGGACTTGAACTGCCGGTAGAAGCCGCCATGGGTCAGGTCGGCGGCCTGCATAATGTCGGCGACGCCGATGCCGTCGAAACCCTTTTCGCGGAACAGATCGCCGGCGGCTTTGACAACGGTGTCGCGGTTTAAGGCGGCCTTCTCACGGCTGACGCGCATAGCAGACCCCCTCCATGCGGCGGGCGCCCCGCGCGGCCCGCTTGACAAATTATATGACGAGCATCATCAATAACGTCAATAGATGATATTCGTCATCTAACGACATTTCGCCGCATATCGGGGATTGCCATGGTTTCGACTGCTCTTGCCGCCTCGCTCGGCCGCCGCAACGTTCACTACGGCTGGGTCGTGGTGGGCGCCACCTTCCTCACCATGCTGGTCACCGCCGCCGCCATGGGCGCACCGGGCGTGTTGATCGTGCCGCTGGAAAAGGAATTCGGCTGGAGCACGTCGGAAATTTCCGCCGCGCTGGCGTTGCGTTTGGTGCTGTTCGGATTGCTCGGCCCCTTCGCCGCGGCCTTCATGAACCGCTTCGGCGTCAAGCGCGTCATTGTCAGCGCGCTGGCGCTCATCGTCGTTGGCTTCGTGCTGTCGCTCGGTATGACGCAGGTCTGGCAGCTCATGGTGCTGTGGGGCCTCGTCGTCGGCGTCGGTACCGGCATGACCGCGATGGTGCTGGCAGCAACCGTGGCGACGCGCTGGTTCACCAAGCGGCGCGGCGTCGTCATCGGCCTGCTGTCGGCAAGCTCTGCCACGGGTCAATTGCTGTTTCTCCCGACCATGGCGCAACTGACGACCGACTACGGCTGGCGCACCGCGATGCTGTTCGTCGCCGGCATGCTCGTTCTCACCGCCCTTGTCGTTCTGGCGCTGATGCGCGACCGGCCCGCCGATCTCAATCTGCCGCTCTATGGCGAAACCCACATCACGCCGGCACCGAATACGGGTGTCGGTCTTGTGTCGTTGATGATGGCGCCGATCAATGTGCTCAAGGAAGTCTCGCGCACCGGTACGTTCTGGATTCTGTTCGCGACCTTCTTCATCTGCGGGCTGAGTACCAACGGCCTGGTGCAGACGCACTTCATCACGCTGTGTGCCGACTACGGCATGGCGGCGGTGGCGGCGGCGAGCGTGCTGGCCTTGATGGGCGTGTGCGATCTTGCCGGCACCATCGGCTCGGGCTGGTTGTCCGACCGCTTCGACAGCCGCTGGCTGCTGTTCTGGTATTACGGCCTGCGCGGCCTGTCGTTGCTCTATCTGCCGTTCTCGACCTTCACCTTTTACGGCCTGTCGCTGTTCGGCGTATTCTACGGCCTCGACTGGCTCGCCACCGTGCCGCCGACGGTGAAGCTCACTGCCGATCGCTTCGGTCCGGAAAAGGCCGGCATGGTGTTCGGCTGGATTTTCGCCGGCCATCAGATGGGCGCGGCGACGGCGGCCTTCGGCGCGGGGCTTACGCGCACCGAACTATCGACCTATCTGCCGGCGTTCTTCGCCGCCGGTGCGATGTGCATCGTCGCGGCGCTGCTGGCGATCTCGATCGGACGAAAGCCGGCGGCGGGAGTGTCGGTAGCAACGGCGGCTACGGCTTAGAAACCGGTTACTCCAGTTTCAGGCCGCGATCCTTGATGACCTTGGCCCATTTCTCGTTCTCCGCCTTGATATAGGCGGAGAACTCTTTCTGCCCGCGCGCGATCACCTCGATGCCCTGCACCGCGAACTTGTCCTTCATGTCCGGCGCGGCGGCTGCTGCGAGAATGCTGGTCTCCAGCTTTTTGGCGACATCGGCGGGCAGGCCATTCGGCGCCAACAAGCCGGACCACACCGACGATTCGAAGCCCGGCAGGCCCTGTTCGGCGACGGTCGGCAACTCCGGCATCAGTGCGAGCCGTTTGGCGCTGGTCGCCGCGATCGCCCGCAGTTTGCCGGCCTTCACCAGATCGACCACGGTCGAGGCGGGCACGAACATCAGCGACGTGCGGCCTTCCAACAGATCCGGCATCGCCGCGGCGCTGCCCTGATAGGGAATGTGCTGCATCTGCACGCCGGTGCGCGACGAAAATAACTCCGCCGCCATGTGAAGCGCGGTGCCGGCACCGGCGCTGGCATAGCTCAGCCCGTTCGGCTTGGCCTTGGCGAGACGGATGACGTCGTCGACGGTCTTGGCATCGAGCGACGGCGTCACCACCAGCATGTTGGGCACCTCGCCGATTTCGGCGATGGGCGCGAGCCCGGTGGCGAGATCGGTAAAGCCATCGATCTTGGCCGCATAATTGATGCTATTGGCGACCGTGCCGAGATAAAGCGTGTAGCCGTCTGGCGGCGACGTGGCGACGAAGCGGGCGCCGACTTCGCTGCTGGCGCCGGGCTTGTTTTCGACGACGACGCCGACTTTGAGAATTTCGCTCAGCTTCTGGCCGACAAGCCGCGCCGCAATGTCCGCGGCACTGGCGGCGCGAAAACCAACGATGATGCGGATCGGACGATCGGGAAAGGTCTGCGCGCGCGCAACCGCCGTCGTCAGGCCGAGCACGAGCATGCCGGCAAGCAGCGTCTTGATCCTCATGGTGTCCTCCCGGGACGCCGCTCCTTGATGGAGCGTTTTTGTATTCTTAGTGCTTGAAGTCCGCCGGCCCGACGAAGACCGCCGGCGGTTGGCTGAAGAACGAATGCAGCGTGTGATAGACGAGCATGTAGTTCGTCTGCTGGAAGCTCGCATGCGCGACGCCCGGCATCAGCGCGAAATGCTTGTCGCGGCTCGGCAGCCGTTCGAAGAATTCATACAGATCGTTGATATGCGCGATGCCGTCGTATTCGCCGCGCATCACCATGGTCTGCACCGGGATGTCTTTCGGATCCACCATCGGCAGCTTGGTGCACATGTCGAGATAGGTGCCGGTCGGCACGGAATCGTCGAGCGCCATCGACGCCTGCGCGAAGGCCTCGATCATCGCGGGCTCCGCGGCGCCGGGATAATCGCGGTCGAACACGGCCTGGATGACCTGGCGCGTGAAGGGCCGACGATTGTGCTTGGACAATTCCGGCACCGTCTTGCGCCGCTGCTCCAGAGTCGGGCTGTCCTTGCCGGTCCAGACAAAGGCGTCGAGCGCCAGACGCGCCACGCGGTCCGGAAACCGCGTCGTGAACAGCGAGCACTTCAAGGCGCCGGCGGAAACGCCGTAGAGCATGATTTTGGGAATGTTCCGCAGCTTGAGAATGTAGTCGGTCGCGGCCGCGATATCGTCGGCGCCGGGTTCGATGCCGAATTTGCTGTCGCGGCTTTTGTCCGATCGGCCGTAGCCTTCGGCGTCGAGGCTCCAGCTATCGAAGCCTTGCACCGCGAACCAATCCATCACCGACGAGTAGGGCCGGCCGGGCACATAAAGGTCGAACGTCGGCTGGCCACACCAGGATGAGCCGTGAATGAAAAGGATCGTGCCCTTGTATTCGGTGCCGGGATAGCGGCGCTTTTCCCACATGAACAGCTTGATGCCGCCGTCCTTGGTGGTCCAGTGCTCGTGACCTTGCACCACGGGTTTGTCGGCGTCGGAAAGCGGGATCGGGCTGTGCATGATGTTTCCCCAAGGCGTTATTCATCGCGCCGCTTTAGGGGCGCTTGCAACGGCCTCTAGCGAAACAGCGAAACCGCCCGCCGTCAACTTTTCCGTTTCTTCTCGATCACATCCCACACCATCGCGGCGGCGTCCGGGCCGCCGAGATTCTTCACGGCGCGGATGCCGGTCGGTGAGGTGACGTTGATCTCGGTGATCCAGTCGCCGATGACGTCGATGCCGACGAAGATCATCCCGCGCTCGCGCAGCGCCGGTGCGATGCGGGCGATGATCTCGCGCTCGCGTGGGGTCAGGTCGGTGGCTTTCGGCGAGCCGCCGCGCACCATGTTGGAGCGCAAATCGTCTTCGGCCGGCACGCGGTTAACTGCGCCGGCGAATTCGCCGTCGACCAGCAGGATGCGCTTGTCGCCCTGCTTCACTGCCGGCAGGAATTTCTGAATGACCCACTGCTCGCGGAAGGTCACCGCGAACATGTCGTAGAGCGAGCCGAAATTGAGGTCGTCGCGCGTGATGCGGAATACGCCGCCGCCGCCATGGCCGTAGAGCGGTTTCATGACGATGTCATTGTGCTCATTCCGGAACGCCTTGATCTCGGCGAGGTCGCGCGTGATCAAGGTCGGCGGCATCAAGTCGGGAAAATGGGTGACAAGAATCTTCTCCGGCGCGTTACGCACCTGCGCGGGATCGTTGACCACCAGGGTCTTGGGATGAATGCGCTCGAGAAAGTGCGTGCTGGTGATGTAGTTGAGATCGAAAGGCGGGTCCTGGCGCAGCAGCACGACGTCGAACTCCGACATCTCGACGCGGCGCGGCGCTTCCAGCGTGAAGTGGTCGCCGGCCTGATCGCGGACCGTGAGGGTCTCGACCGTCGAGAACACCTTGCCGTCGCGCATGGCCAGCCGGTCGGTCGTGTAATAGCTCAGCCTGTGGCCGCGCTTCTGGGCCTCCAGCAGCAGGGCGAAGGTGGAATCGCCCTTGATGTTGATCCGCTGGATCGGGTCCATCTGGACTGCGACATTGAGGCTCATGGAGACCCTTTTTCAGCACTTTTCGGGGTGGAGACGATTAAGGCAAACAGGCCGTTAAGACTTTAACGCCACTATAGCGGTTCCAAAGCCTGTCGGGGACGGGGCGGAGCCGCTCGTGAGACTGCCGAAGCTTTCCATTGCCGCCAAGCTCTATGCGATCTTCGCATTGATGGCCACCACCACGCTGGCGCTGTCGGTGTACGCGGTCGCGAGCGCGCGCAACCATGCGGCACTGACCGACGACTTTGAATCCGCCAACAGCGGCACCTGGAATGTCGAGCGGGTCAACGGCCTGATCTACGCCGTCGTCATGGAGTCCCGCGGCGTGTACATGTCGCCGGACCTCGCGGCGTCGAAGCCCTACGCCGAGGGCATCGTCAAATACACCAAGCAGCTTGCCAAGGTGGTTGAAGACTGGCGGGTCTCAGTGCGCGGCGACGACGCCGAACTGTTCGGCCTGTTCTCGCAACGTGTCACCAAGTTCATCGAATTCCGCACCGAGCTGGCTCGGCTCGGTGCCGACGTCAGTCCTGCCGCCGGCCGTGAGTGGGGCGACACCGACGGCAATCGCGCGGTGCGCAAGGCGCTCAACGCCGATCTCGAAAAGCTCACCGAAGTCTATTCGGGCCGCGCCAAGCGCGCTTATTCCGGCATCGACAGCGGTATCGACGCCAGCGCATTCTGGATGAGCATCTTCGAGGCCTTTGCGGTGGTGCTCACTGCCGCCGGCGTCATCTTCATCCGGCGTGGCGTGGCGATGCCGCTGGCGACCATGACGCGGATTACCGAGCAAGTCGCGGCGGGCGCAAAAGACATTGCGATCCCGCACAGTGACCGCCGCGATGAGATCGGCGCGCTTGCGCGATCCATCGGTGTGTTCCAGCAGGCCATGCGAAGCAACGACGAACTCAACCGCACCGTGACCGATGATGCCTCCAGCCGGAGCCAGCGGCAGGAATTGATGTCGGGCGAGATTTCGCGCTTCTCCGCCGACGTCGAGGCAACCCTGTCCGACCTCGGCCGCATTTCCGATCAGATGCTGGCGGCGTCGACACAGCTTGCGGCGGCGGCCGACGACGCGTCATCGAAGACGTCGCGCGCCGAAGCCGCATCCGCCGAAGCGTCGTCCAACGTCAACGACATTGCCTCGGCCGCCGACGAGCTGTCGGCCTCGGTCAACGAAATCGATCGTCAGGTGGCGCAGTCCAACGCGATTGCCAGCAAGGCGGTCAGCGAAGCGGGCCGCACCAACATCGCGGTGAAGGAGCTCGATGAAGCGGCGGCGCGCATCGGCTATGTCGTCAAGCTGATCACCGATATTGCCGAGCAGACGAATCTGCTGGCGCTTAACGCCACCATCGAAGCGGC
>CAIYTE010000060.1 GCA_903929045.1 uncultured Hyphomicrobiales bacterium | reverse complement strand
GGCGACGGCAAAGCCAGTCTGTTTGATCGTGAGGATGGATTTCATAAAGAGCTCCCGGGCTTCGTTTCCAATCGAGCGCAGGCGCGATAGGCTCTGCGCACACTTTGGTTAGATGTAACGCGAGGCGTTAAGGGATAGTTCCATGCTGCCGGTAAAGCTCGACCATTGCGTCATCAAGATCACCGATTGGGATCGTTCGAATAAGTTCTACAGCGAGGTCATGGGCGCCGAACTTGTCCAAAGGCCCGCAGGCTGGGCTTATCGTTTTGGCGACAAGCAGCTCAATGTTCATGGCCCCGGCGTCACGCCGGCTGAAGTCGCGCGATTGCCGGTGCAGCCGGGCAATAGCGATCTCTGCTTCGAATGGGACGGTCCGATCGACGATGCCATCGCGCATCTCAAGGCGCATAACGTCGCCGTGGAGCGCGGACCGATGCAGCGCTTCGGCGCCAAGGGGCCAGGGACGTCGGTCTACTTCCGCGATCCCGACGGTTCGCTGATGGAATTCATGTCGTATCGCGGCATGCCGCGATAAGACGCACCAATACGACGACGAAGGAAGACCATGGCGACTCCAAAAAAGACCAAGACGAAAAAGCCCAGTGGCATTTCGTCGCTGCGCGTGCCGGCAACCAGGACCAAGGACCCGGACATCGCGAAATTTCAGGAGGCCTCGCGGAAGCGCCTCGGTTACGTCCGCAATTTCCTGCAACTGCCGTGGGGTAAGGGGCGGCTGCCGCTTTATCAGGGCTACATCGACCTGTTGATGCGCGGTGAAGACGGCCGGTTGCCGGCGCGGGAGCGCGAATTGCTGGCGCTCGTCACCAGCGTCGAAAATCGCTGCGAGGTCTGCGTCGTGTCGCATGCCTCGGCGCTCGAGCGCATGGGCATGGCGAAATCGCTGGTCGATCTTTTGTGCGTCAGCTGGCGGCGCGCAGGGCTGGCGCCGCGCGAGCACGCGCTTGCGGAGTTTGCCTGGGTGCTGACCAAGGACCCGGCCGGCGCCGATGAAAGTTATCTCGATATCCTGCGCGACGCCGGGTTGAGCGAACTGGAAATCATGGAGGCGGCGCAGGTGGTCGCGATCTTCAACGCCAATAATCGCTTCAACAGCGTGCTCGGCGTTAAGGTCAATCCGGAAGCCCATGCGGGTTATCGTAAAAGCTAAAAACAGACGCTAAAAAATTGTCACACGAGATTGCTAGATGACCGAAGCGCCCGGCACGCACGATCCCAACACTTTGCCGCCCAATATCCCCGCGCCGCTGGACGACGGCGGCGCGGCTCATTTGACGGGAATGACGCTGCCCGACCTGGCGCTGCCGGCGACGAGCGGCGCGCCGGTCAATCTGTCGAAGCTCAAAGGTCGCACCGTTCTCTACATTTATCCGCGCACCGGCGTGCCCGGTGTCGATCTGCCGCCGGGCTGGAACGACATTCCGGGCGCGCGCGGCTGCACGCCGCAATCCTGTTCGTTCCGCGATCATTTCGACGAGTTGAAGCGGCTCGGCGTGGCGCAGCTTTATGGCCTGTCGGTGCAGGGCACGGCCTATCAGCGGGAAGCGGCCGAGCGATTACACTTGCCGTTCGCGATCCTGTCGGACGAAAAGCTGGCGCTGACCAAGGCGCTTAATCTGCCGGCGTTTGTGACGTCGGGCATGACGCTGCTCAAGCGCATGGCCTGGGTGATCGACGACGGCGTCATCACCAAGGTGTTCTATCCGGTGTTCCCGCCGGACAAGAGCGCTGCGGAGGTGGTCGCCTGGCTCTCGAACCCGTCATCCTGAGGTGCGAGCCGCGTTTGCGTCGAGCCTCGAAGGATGAGCGGCCAGCCTGATATGGCGGGGGGCTGTCGCTCCTTCGAGGCTCGCGTAAGAACGCTCGCTCCTCAGGGGGGGCGGTCTTAGTTCTATTTCTGGTCCAAAAACGCGTGAACCTTCGCGAACACATCCCGAAACATCTCCGGCGTCAGCACGCCGGTGTTCGTGTTGTAGCGCGAGCAGTGATAGCTCGAGAAAAAAGCGATATCGCCCAGCTCGCTTTTCATGTCGTGCCGGCCGGCATGCTTGAACGGCGTCTTTGATTTCTTGGCGCCGAAGGCCGTCACTACGCTGTAATGCGCAATCGAGCCGAGTGCGACGATGGCGCGCAGCTTCTTCATCTCGCCGATCGTGGGCTTGAGAAAATCGCGGCAGGTGTGGATCTCGGCCGTCGTCGGCTTGTTCTCCGGCGGCACGCACCGCACCGCGTTCGTGATGCGGCAGTCGAACAGCTCCAGCCCGTCATCGGTCCGCGCGTCGAACTTGCCGTTGGCAAAGCCGTAGCGGGTGAGGGTGTCGTAGAGCAGCACACCGGCATAATCGCCGGTGAACGGGCGTCCGGTGCGGTTGGCGCCTTGCACCCCCGGCGCGAGACCGACGATTAGCAGACGCGCATCGACCGAGCCGAAGGAGGGCACCGGCGCGTTGAACCACGCCGGCTCCTTGACGCGCAGCGCCTCGCGATAGCTCACCAGCCGCGGACAAAGCGGGCAATCTCGACCCGGCTTGCCGGTGGCCACCCCCATGGCTCTTCCGGCGCTTAGTCCTCGAACTCGTCGTCGGCACCGGCCGGTGCACCCGCACGCTGCGGCGCGCCGCTAGGCGAGCGCTGCAGGAACTGCGGCGTGTGCTGACCGGGGTCTGTCGGCCCGCGGTCGTGCATCGGCGCGCGCGCCGGACGTTCCGACGGATCGCGGCCGACCTTGCTCTGCAGGGTGACGATGTCGGTGAACACGTCGGCCTGACGGCGCAGTTCGTCGGCGATCATCGGCGGCTGCGTCGAGATGGTCGAGATGACGGTGACCTTCACACCCTTGCGTTGCACGGCTTCGACCAGCGAGCGGAAATCGCCGTCGCCGGAGAACAGCACCATGTGGTCGATATTGCCGGCGATCTCCATGGCATCGACCGCGAGTTCGATGTCCATGTTGCCCTTGATCTTGCGCCGGCCGGTCTGGTCGACGAATTCCTTGGTCGCCTTGGTGACGACCGAATAACCGTTGTAATCGAGCCAGTCGATGAGCGGACGGATCGAGGAGTATTCCTGATCCTCGATCACGGCGGTGTAATAGAACGCACGCAGCAGGTAGCCGCGATTGCGGAACTCGTTGAGCAATTTCTTGTAATCGATATCGAAACCGAGAGACTTCGCGGTGGCGTAAAGATTGGCGCCATCAATGAACAATGCGATTTTTTCACCAGGTACAGTCATGGGTTTTTCTCACAATGCTTCGCGCGATAGGTCTTGGCGCTATAAGTCTTGACGGGTGATCCGGCGGCCGGCCCGGCGTAAGGCGGGGCACGTCACGGCGAATCGGCTTAACAGGTATTGCGCACCCTTCGTTCAAATCAGCGGTGCCCCCGTAAACAGCCCATTTCCGAGAAAATCCGGCCGGATTGGGCTGCCTACAGTCTGGTTCTCTAGAGGACAGATACGGCTAATCCAAGACAAAAATGCTTGAAATCCCTGCGCATAGAGGATAGCTAGCAGTCGAATTCAGCACACAGTTCCCTCTCAAGGAGTGACGAGCCGATGGCCCGTGTCACCGTAGAAGACTGCATCGACAAGGTAGAGAACCGGTTCGATCTCGTTCTTTTGGCGAGCCATCGGGCGCGGATGATCTCATCGGGGTCGCAGATTACCGTCGATCGCGACAACGACAAGAACCCGGTCGTGGCACTGCGTGAAATCGCCGACACCACCGTGTCGCCCGGCGACCTCAAGGAAGACTTGATCCACAGCCTGCAGAAGTATGTCGAGGTCGACGAGCCGGAACCCGAAGTGCCGCTGATCGGCTCGGGCGCCGGTGCTTCGGTCGACTCCGACGATACCGATGTTATCGCCGCTGCGCCGATGACCGAGGAAGAGTTGCTCAAGGGTCTCGAAGGCCTGGCGCCGCCGGAAGAAGTGCCGGAAGACGACGCCGAATAAGCCTCGCGCACCGATTTGTACCGAATTTGAGACAAAGGCCCAGCCATCGCGCTGGGCCTTTTTGTTAATGATGGGCCAAAGTTCGGCTAAAGCCTTGCGATCCCTTAGATTTGACGTGATATCTATTAGATATGATCCCGCGTGCGGATTCCGCGCTCGGGTCCGGTGCCGAGGTTAGCCACGAATGTCACGCACGCGCCCCGATCTACCGCGCATGCAGAAGCAGTCCCCGATCCGGGCACCGCTGGAGCAGCCCATTGCGGCTGCGGCCGAGGTTCTCGAAAAGCCCGCGCCGGTCAAGAAGCCGGTCAAGATGATGCGGCAGTACGACCTCATCGAGCGGGTGCGGCGGTACAATCCGAATACCAACGAGGCGCTGCTCAATCGCGCCTATGTCTACGCCATGAAGGCGCATGGCGAGCAACGCCGTGCGTCGGGCGATCCGTATTTCTCGCACCCCATCGAAGTCGCGGCGATCCTCACCGATCTCAAGCTCGACGATGCGACCATCGCCGCCGCGCTGTTGCACGACACAATCGAGGACACGGCTGCGACGCGCGCCGAAATCGACAGTCTTTTCGGTCAGGATATCGGCCGGCTGGTCGAAGGCCTCACCAAGCTTAAGCGTCTCGACCTCGTCACCAAGGAAGCCAAGCAAGCCGAGAACCTGCGCAAGCTGCTTCTGGCGATTGCCGACGACGTCCGCGTGCTGCTGATCAAGCTCGCTGACCGCCTGCACAACATGCGCACGCTCCACTTCATGGCGCCGGCGTCGCGCCGCCGTTCGGCCGAAGAGACGCTCGAAATCTACGCGCCGCTCGCCGGCCGCATGGGCATGCACGAGCTGCGCGAAGAACTCGACGATCTGTCGTTCCACGAACTGTATCCGGAGGCCTACGAAGTCGTCAGTGCGCGGCTGAACGAAGTGGCGGAACGCAACACGCTGCTGATTTCGGAAATCGAAAAGCAGCTTACCAAGAAGCTTGCCGACCGTGGCATCGAGGCGGCGGTGAAGGGCAGGCGCAAGCGCGCCTATTCGATCTGGCGCAAGATGGAGCGCAAGTCGGTCGGCTTCGAACAGCTCTCCGACATTTTCGGCTTTCGCGTCATCGTCAAATCGCAGGCCGCCGACTGCTATCAGGCGCTCGGCATCGTGCACACGACGTGGCCTGTCGTGCCCGGGCGCTTCAAGGATTACATATCGACGCCGAAGCAGAACGATTACCGTTCAATCCACACCACGGTGATCGGACCGAGCAAGCAGCGCGTCGAGTTGCAGATCCGTACCGTTGCCATGCACGAGATCGCTGAATACGGCATCGCCGCGCACTCGCTCTATAAGGATGATGCGGGGTCGCCGACCGAATTGCTGTCGCGTGAATCCACCGCCTACGCCTGGCTGCGCCGCACCATCGAACTGCTGGCGGAAGGCTCGAACCCGGAAGAATTTCTCGAGCATACCAAGCTCGAACTTTTCCACGATCAGGTGTTCTGCTTCACGCCGAAGGGCAAGCTCATCGCGCTGCCGCGCAAGGCGACGCCGATCGACTTCGCTTACGCGGTGCACACCGACGTCGGCAACGCCACGGTCGGCTGCAAGATCAACGGGCAGGTGTCGCCGCTGACGTCCGAGTTGGTGAACGGCGACGAAGTCGAGATCATCACCTCCAAGAGTCAGATTGCGCCGCCGTCGGCGTGGGAATCGTTGGTCGTGACCGGCAAGGCGCGCGCGGCGATCCGGCGCGCGACCCGCACGACGGTGCGCAACCAGTATGCCGGCCTCGGCCGCCGCATCGTGCTGCGCCTGTTTCAACGCGCCAAGATCACCTATTCCGATGAGAAGCTGCAGGGTGCGCTGCACCGGCTGGCGCGCGGTTCGGTGGAAGACGTGATGGCGGCGGTCGGCCGTAGTGAACTGAAGGCCTCGGTCGTCGCCCGCGCCATGTACCCGGATTACAAGGAAGAGCGCGCGGCCTCGATGGCAGTGAGCCGCAAGTCCGAGACCGGCTGGTTCGGTCTGAAGAAGCTCACCTCGGTCAAGTTCAAGGTGCCGGGCAAGCCCGGTCTGGCGATTCCGATCCGTGGCATCAATGGCGACTTGCCGGTGCGGTTCTCGCCTGATGGCGCCGTGCCTGGCGACCGTATCGTCGGCATTCTGACGCCGGGCGAGGGCATCACGATTTACCCGATCCAGTCGTCGTCGCTGGCGGAGTTCGAGGACAAGCCGGAAAACTGGCTGGACGTGCGCTGGGACGATGAAGAGAAAACGCCGCAGCGTTTCCCCGCGCGTATCGTGATCCAGTCCGCCAACGAGCCGGGGGCGCTGGCGCAGATCGCGCAGGTCATCGCCGAGCACGACGGCAATATCGACAACATCCGCATGTCACGCGACGCGCCCGATTTTACCAACGTGCAGATCGATCTTGAGGTGTACGACCTCAAGCATCTGACCGCCATTCTCGCGCAACTTCGTGCCAAGCCGATGGTGGCGAAGGCGGAACGGGTCAATGGCTGACTTTCTCCGCCTTGGCGTCAATGTCGATCACGTCGCCACCGTCCGCAACGCCCGCGGCGGCCGGCATCCCGATCCGGTGCACGCGGCCAAGCTTGCGATCGCCGCCGGTTGCGATGGTATCACCGCGCATCTGCGCGAGGATCGCCGCCATATCCGCGACGACGATATGGCGCGGCTCAAGGCCGAAATCACCAAGCCGCTGAATTTCGAAATGGCGGCGACCGACGAGATGGTGAAGATCGCGCTGGCGACCAAGCCGCATGCCGTCTGTCTGGTGCCGGAGAAGCGCACCGAGCGCACGACCGAAGGCGGGCTCGACGCGGCCGGGCAGAAGGCTCACCTCAGGCCGGCGGTGCAGGCGTTCACGGATGCCGGTATTCGCGTATCGCTGTTCATCGCCGCGCAGCATGCGCAGATCGAAGCCGCCGTCGAACTCGGCGCGCCAGTCATCGAGATTCATACCGGTGCGTGGTGCGATGCGCTCGCCGACGGCAACACGGCGCAAGCCGCTATCGAATGGAATTTGATCAAGGCCGGTGCGCACTTCGCCAAGGGGCTCGGCCTCGAAGTTCATGCCGGCCACGGCCTCGATTACGCGAGTGCCGAGACCATCGCGGCGCTGCCGCAGATTGCCGAGCTGAATATCGGCCACTTCATAATGGGCGAGGCGATCTTCGATGGCCTCGACAAGACCGTGAAGCTGATGCGTGCCGCGATGGACCGTGGGCGCAAGAAAGCGGTCTCATGATCCTTGGCATTGGCAGTGACCTCTGCGATGCGCGTCGCATCGCCAAGACCATCGAGCGTCACGGCGACCGCTTTCTCAACCGCATCTTCACGCCGATGGAGCGCGCTAAGGCCGAGCGCCGCGCCAACAAGGCCGAGACCTACGCCAAGCGCTTCGCCGCCAAGGAAGCCTGCGCCAAGGCGCTGGGCACCGGTTTCCGCCGCGGCGTGTTCTGGCGCGACATGGGCGTGGTCAACATGCCGTCCGGACGGCCGACCATGAAGCTCACCGGCGGGGCGCTTGAACGTCTCAAGGCCATTACGCCGCCCGGCTGTGACGCCCAGATCGACCTGTCGCTGACCGACGAGGGCCCGATGGCGCAGGCCATTGTCATCATTTCCGGCGTCTGGCTGCAGCCCTGATAAAGCTAGAACTACAGTCCTGCCAATAAGTTATACGTGATAACCGGCGTTCTTGATTGCGCCCCCGGGACTCAGCCGCTACAAGGTCCGCGGGGAGCGCGGGCGCGTTGCTGCGGGACAAAAAGGCCTATGAGCGTGACATCCGGTACTAAACGTAAAGAGGGCGGGGTTGCCGAAACCATCCGCGTGATCTTTCACGCCCTGGTCATTGCGCTCGTTATCCGCACCTTCCTGTTCCAGCCCTTCAACATCCCGTCGGCCTCGATGGAAGCGACGTT
>CAIYTE010000059.1 GCA_903929045.1 uncultured Hyphomicrobiales bacterium | reverse complement strand
CCGCTTAAACTCTGAGATGAGCCAGAGCCTCCCTTCGCAAAAAGCCTGATCAGTCTCAAATTATCTGACGACGGACACCCATCTCCGTATCCTCCTCTGTCAAAATTATACTTCAGGGAGGACCACTTCAAAGGGGGCAGATCAAAGTTGAATATGAGGTTTTTCCGTCCGAGCAAGGTAAGCGTTGCGTCAAATCATGTTGATTTCGTTCTATCAGGATAATCTCAGGCCTCCTCGGAGTCGATAGCTTCCGGGATGTAAACTCTTCGCAACGGAAGTAGTCCTTTATGGCGGGAATCAAACTCTTCGTAATGTTGGAAGATAAGATTGACCAACTCATCGCCATCGATAAGCCGTAGGTTACTTTTGCTTTGCTCAAAATTGCGGGACACCGGACTAAACTGCCCTAGCGTAACGAAGAGGCCAAATTCCCCAGTAGAAGATAGCTTCCCGTATAGAGCGGACACGTCCTTGTCGGTCGCTACTCCTTCACTGCTTTTTACTTGGACTTTAATTATTGGCGGCTCGACACCCAGATGATCTTTGTGCGCGAGAATGTCGACGCTCGGCTCGTTCTTTCTTGTAAGCCGCGCATGATAGCCCATGCATTCCAGGAGATGAACGACAAAGCTTTCTAGAGGCAGGCCCTTTAGTTCTTGTGCTAAGCGCTTAAGCACAAAATCTCGTGTGGTTTCCTCAATGTCTTCGCTTACCGCAGCTACCGTTTCATCTTGTGCCAATGGCGTTATCGGGGCGGGCTTACCCTCCAATACCGCGCGAAACTCCTCAGCGAAATTTTTTACGAGAAAAAGGCTCATCGCAGAGCCAATTTCGTAAAGCGCACCTTGAGTAAATTTTGTTCGTGGGACGGAGTGTGTCCAAGTCACTTTACGCCTATTGGGGTAGCTAGCCTCTAGACTGACATCGTAAGCGTAGTTTCCCTCCACACGTCCGATGTGAATCTGCCGGTCCCGTTTTGACGGATAGACGACAACATCGCCAACTTTCATTTCATGAATAAATCGAAATAACTGTCCGGCATTGACCGGTATCGCGCCGGGCTTCTTATCCGGGTATGCCGTCGCCACCTTCGCTTTAAATGCGTCTCGGTCGGGGGCAAGCTTATTAAGATCGCCCATCGCCGCCCAGCCGATGGCAATACAATTCTTTTTCAGGAACAAGAGGTCTGCATCGCCGGTACGCCCGCCGTGAATACCCCATATGTTCACCTCGGCGACCGTCATCGTTGACATGCTCCTTGTGGGTGCCAATTTGGGTGCCAGTCGAACCGCTTTTGTTCACTTTATCAACGTCTGCTGCGCGGCAAGAAGCATCTAGAAGTCATTGCCGGGCAGGGACTTCTGGCGCTTTTAGAACAAATGGATACCAGTCCAAATACGATTTCAAGACCGGTGCCTTAAACCACTCGGCCACCCTTCCAAACTGTTGAAGCTAAAAGACAAAATAGATGAGATTGGGCACCGATCAAAGCTATTTTGCCACCAATGTTTTTCAACTCGTCGCGTCGCCGTTCTGCACCGGCCAGACAATTTTTGGAAGAGCTTCCGTCAGGAGCACTTAACTCTCGAACGGGTCTGTTGGTGGCGCTGGCGGACACGAGAAGAAAACCGGGTGCCGTGGGCCTCACTTATTGTATCTGCTTGGTTTCTTTCATGCGGTTGACGACTTTCGCCCAGCGTTCGGTTTCGCTCGCAATCATGCGGCTGAAATCTTCCGGGCTGCCGCCCAACGCCTCGAGACCTTGCGCATCGAGGTCCTGAATAATCTTTGGATCCTTCAGCGCCGCATTCACCGCCTCCGAAAGCCGTTTGATGATCGCGGTATCGGTGCCTGCTGGTCCAAGAATGCCGAACCACACACCGGCGTCGTAACCCGGCAGCGCTTCCTCCGCGACCGTCGGCAAATCGGGAAGGGCCTTCATGCGTTTGGCCTGCGTTGTCGCCAGCGGACGCACCATGTCCTGCTTGATGAAACCAAGCACCGCCGAGGCTGGCGAGAACATCACTTGAGTGCGGCCGGCAATAAGGTCAGTGACGGTCTGTGCGCTACCCGGATAGAGCACGCTCCCCATCTGCACGTCGGCCATCTGCTTGAACAGCTCGGCCGCCATCTGCGGACCGCTGCCAATGCCGGAGGCACCGTACAGCAACTCGTTCGGTTTCGCCTTGGCCAGCGCGATCAATTCCTTGACGCTCTTGGCCGGAACGGTCGGGTTGACGACGAGAATGTTGGGAATGGCGCCGACGGCGGCGATAGGTGCCAGATCTTTCTGGAAGTTGGGGCCTTTGCCGGGCATCAAGGTCGTATTGATCGTCGCGGCGACAGTCGCCAGAAGCAGCGTGTAGCCGTCCTTCGGCGCGCGTGACACGAATTCGTTTGCAATCATGCTGCTTGCACCGGGTCGATTTTCGACCACGATCGTCTGGCCGAGTTGTTCGCCCATGCCGTGGCCGATGATGCGCGCGGTGATGTCGCCGCTTGAACCGGCGGCGAAGCCGACGATCAGGCGGATCGGCTTGGTCGGGTATGTTTGCGCCATTGCCGCGAACGGCATTGCACACGTAAACGCCAAGGCCAGGCTCACCAGCCTGCGGCGTCCTTCAGAAAATTTCATCCCACCGTTCTCCAGCGGTTTAATCGGGCTTCCCTTGGATGTATGATTGTCATACAAACCGACAATCGTCCACCCCGTGAGTTGTCATTCATGCCGCGCAACAAGGCCGTCACCCGCGACGGTATCGACATCAGCTACGAGATCCATCGGGGCAGCGGCCCCGGCCGCTGTGTGCTTGTTCACTCGCTGGCGCTGGACGCCGAATTCTGGGCGGGAACTGTCCCTTATCTGATCGGCGATGCAGACGTGCTGGTCTACGATTGCCGCGGACACGGTCAGTCCGGCCAACCGGCAGGGGCGCAACCGGTCGAACGTCATGCCGACGATTTGGCGGACTTGCTCGATGCTGTCGGTTGGCAAAGCGAGGTCGTCGCCGGCGCGTCGATGGGCGGCTGTATCTCGCTGGCCTTCGCCAGGCACTATCCGCAGCGCGTTGATGGGCTCGGTCTGTTCGACACGACCGCCTGGTACGGGCCCGACGCACCAAAGGCATGGGAAGAGCGCGGCCAGAAGGCGATGAAAGAGGGCATGGCTGCGCTCATTCCGTTTCAGAAGTCGCGCTGGGTCACGGAAGCTTTTCTCGCGTCGCATCCGCAGGTGGTCGAGGCCGCGATCAAGGTCTTCACGGCCAACAGGCCGGAAATCTATCTCGAAACCTGCCGCATGCTCGGCGCCGCCGACATTCGCGACCTGCCGAAATTCGATTTTGCGACACGCATCGCCGTCGGCATCGAGGACTACGCGACCCCGGTGGCCATGGCAGAAGCATTGCACGCCCTGATCCCGGGATCATCGCTCACCGTGTTCGATAAGGCGCGGCATCTCACCCCACTCGAAAGTCCCGACCGCGTAGGCGCCGAGATCAAGGCGCTGCTCGACGGCGCGCGCGCCCGGCAAGCCAAGAAATCTTCTTAAGGAAACGACATCATGCCGACCGATATTCGCGCCATTGCATTCCCCGGCGCTCCCAATCTTCCGGTCTTTGCGGCGCTGGAGCAGGGCTATTTCGCGGCGGAAGGCGTCAACTTCGCGCTGACCACGACGCCGAGCTCCGTGTTCCAGATGGAGAAGTTCAACGAGGGCGCATTCGATATCGCCTTCACGGCCTTCGACAACATTGTTGCCTATCACGAGGGCATGGGCGCCAAGCCACTCGACAATGCGCAGGATTTTCGCGTCATCATGGGTGCGACGCAGGTCGAATTGAGCGCCATCACCGCGCCGGACATCAAGGACGCCGCGGGCCTGAAGGGCAAAACGCTGGCGCTCGATGCCGTCGGCACCGGCTTTGCGTTCGTCCTTTATGAAATGCTCGAGCAACTCGGACTGTCGGGCGAGGACTACACGCCGGTCGCCGTTGGCGCGACGCCGGAACGCTGGACGTCGGTCAAGGACGGCGCGCATGCCGGCACCATGACCATCGAACCCTTCACCAGCATCGCCGCCAAGGCCGGTTTCAACGTCTTACGCCGGAGCACGGACGCATTCCCGGCCTATCAGGGCGGCATTGTCGCGACGCGTCACAGCTGGGCGACGAAAAATGCCGAGGCCGTACGCGGCTTTATTCGCGGTTATCTGAAAGGTCTCGTCTGGACGCTCGATCCGGCAAACCGCGCGGCGGCGGCAACGCTGCTGCAGGCAAAGATGCCCGAGATCAAACCGGGCGTGGTTGAAGCGGTGCTGACGAGCCTGTTGTCGCCGCGCTCCGGTCTAACGCCCGACGGCGCCATTCTGCCGGACGGTATGCAGCAGGTGCTGGCGCTGCGCTCGCACTACGGCAGCGGCGGCCGCACGCTGACCGGTTTCGACAAATACATCGATCTTTCATTCTACGAGGCGGCGCGCGCCGGCAAGTAACGGCGGCAAAGAAGGTCAGATGAGCGGGATCAAGCTGGACGAGCGCATTCTGAAAGCTGTCGGCAAGCCGCTGCGCCGCAAGGAGGACCTGCGCCTTCTCACCGGCAAGGGCCGTTTTACCGACGATTTCAATCTGCCCGGCCAGGTGTGGGCCGCCATGGTGCGGTCGCCGTACCCTCACGCGAAAATCGGCAATATCGACAAGTCCACGGCGTTGACGATGCCCGGTGTCCTTGCGGTTTATAGCGGCGCCGATTGCATCGCCGATGGTTTAAAGCCGATCCCGCACAGCCCGGTGCCATCGACGAAGTACGATGTGAAGCTCACCGGACGGGGCGGCACCACAATATTCATCGGCGCGCACGACGTGTTGCCGCCGGACAGAGCGCGGCATGTCGGCGAGGCCGTCGCCATGGTCGTTGCCGAGACGCGCGCACAAGCCTATGCCGCGGCGGAAGCGGTCAATGTCGATTACGAACCGCTGCCGTCCGTGTCGGACTCGCGCGAGGCGTTGAGCCCTGACACGACGAAGCTTTATGACGAGATGCAGGACAACGTCCTCGTCGATGCGAAATTCGGCGATCCGGAGAACACGGAAAAAGCCTTCGCTCAGGCCGCGCACGTTGTGTCGATGCAGACGCATATCGGCCGCGTCACAGGGGTGCCGCTGGAGCCACGCGCCTCGCTCGGCTTCTACGATCCGGCGGATGGCCGTTATACGCTGTACGCCGGCTCGGGCGGCGCGGTGAAGCAGAAGTCCGAAATTGCCGGCGTGCTGGACGTCGCGCCGGACAATGTCCGGGTCATCGCCCTCGATATCGGCGGCAATTTTGGCACGCGTAACCGTGCCTTCATCGAGTTTCCGCTGGTCTGCTACGCCTCGAAGAAACTCGGCCGGCCGGTGAAATTCCGCGCCGAGCGGACGGAGTCCTTCCTCACCGACTATCAGGGCCGTGACCTGTTCGTCGACATTTCGCTGGCGCTCGACAAGGACGGCAAATTCCTCGCCGTCAAAACCGCAAACCTCAGCAATGTCGGCTCGCGCTGCGTGTCGTTGTCACCGCTGAGCAAGGGCTCTGGCCTGATCACCGGCTCGTACAATATCCCCCATGCGACGCTGCATGCGCGGGCGGTCTACAGCAACACCATGCCGACGCAGGCCTATCGCAGCTCGGGGCGTCCCGAAGTGACGTTTGCCATCGAGCGGCTGATCGACAAGGCGGCGCGTGAACTCGGCTTCGACCGTCTCGAATTGCGCCGGCGCAATCTCGTGACGCCTGAGCAGATGCCCTACACCAACGCGACGGGCATGAGCTACGACAGCGGCGAGTATGAAGCGAATATGGACCGCTTGCTGGCGCTGGCCGACTGGGCCGGCGTCGAGAAGCGGCGCGCCGAAGCGCGCACGCGCGACAAAATCCTCGGCGTCGGCTTTTCCAATTACGTCGAGTCCTCGATCGGCTCACCGAAGGAACGTGCCGATCTGATCGTTCACAGCGACAGCATCGAACTCGTTATCGGCACCCAGCCGGCGGGGCAGGGTCATGAGACGAGCTTTGCGCAGGTGACGGCCGACCTGCTCGGCCTGCCGTTCGAGAGCGTCAACGTCACGCTCGGCGACACCGATATTGTTTCGGCGGGCGGCGGCACGCATTCCGGCCGCTCGATGCGCCATGCCAGCACCGTGATCGCGTTTGCCAGCGGTGATCTCATCGCCAAGGGTGAGAAACTTGCCGCGCACATTTTCGGCGTGCCGGTTGCCCAGGTCATGTTCGAGGACGGCATCTTCCGCCTCGCGGACCGCAACATTTCGCTGAGCTGGTTCGATCTTGCCGCACGCTCGAACGGCCCGGATATTCCTGTTGATCTGCGCGGCGATCTCAAGGTCCGGCGCGACAACGAAATGCATACGCCGGTATTTCCGAACGGCGCCTGCTGCTGCGAGATCGAGATCGACACCGAAACCGGCGCGCTCGACATCGTGCGCTATTCCACGGTCGACGACGTCGGCCGCTGCATCAATCCGCTGATCGTGCACGGCCAAACGCATGGCGGCATCGCCCAGGGCGTCGGCCAGGCCCTGTGGGAGCAGTGCCATATCGATCCGGACTCTGGCATTCCAACCAGCGGCTCGTTCATGGATTACGGCATGCCGCGCTTCGATAACATGCCGAGCTTCAAGACGCAGATTGTCGAGGTGCTGTCGCCGACCAATCCGTTTGGCGTCAAAGCCGGCGGTGAGGGCGGCACGACGCCGGCACCAGCCGTCATTATGAGCGCTATCGAGGACGGGCTGAAAGAGTTCCGCCCGTTCGATCTAGAACTGCCGATCACCTCGCTCAAGGTGTGGACGATCATCCAGACGGGTCGCAAGCAGAAGCAACAGGTGAGCGCATGACGGTCGTATCGATGACGGTCAACGGCGCGCCGGTATCGCGCGATGTGCCCGACGAAACGCTGCTCGCTTTCTTTCTGCGCGAACATCTTGAGCTCACGGGCACGCATGTGGGGTGCGACACGACGCAATGCGGCTGTTGTGTCGTTCATCTCGACGGCCGGTCGGTCAAATCCTGCACGGTGCTGGCGCTGCACGCCGACGGTGCGCAGGTGACGACCATCGAAGGCCTCGCCCGAGACGGCCTGCTCAGCCCGATGCAACAGGCGTTCCGCGACATGCACGCGCTCCAGTGCGGTTATTGCACGCCAGGCATGGTGATGGCGGCGAGCAATCTGGTCGAAACCTACAAAGGTGAACTGACCGAAGAAATCGTTCGCGAAGAGATGGAAGGCAATCTCTGCCGCTGTACGGGCTACCACAACATCGTCAAGGCGATCCTCGCCGTCGCGCATGGCGAAGTGACGCCACACGACAAGGTCGAGGCCTGAGCCATGGCCATGCAGCCGTTTCGTTTTGTGCGCCCCAGAACGCTGGCCGAGGCGAAGACGCTGCGTGCCGAAAATGATGAAGCATCATTTTTATCGGGCGGCCACACCTTGCTGCCGACGATCAAGCAAGGCCTGGCGCGCCCGCCGATCCTGATCGATGTGACCTGCATCCACGGCATGAGCGGCATCAGCGCATCCGAGAGCGCGGTGACGATCTGCGCGGCCACGCGGCACGCGGACGTTGCCGCCTCGGAGATTGTTCAAGCGAAGATTCCCGTTTTGGCCGGCCTTGCGGGGTCGATCGGCGACAGGCACGTGCGCAATCGCGGCACCATTGGCGGTTCGCTCGCCAACAACGATCCGGCCGCCGATTATCCGGCCGCTGCGCTCGGTCTCGGCGCAATGATCGTCACCGATCGGCGCGAAATCAACGCTGACGATTATTTCACCGGCCTGTTTGAAACCGCGCTTGAGCCGGATGAGATCGTCACACGCATCGTATTCCCGATCCCCGACGTGGCAGCCTATGCCAAATTCCGCCATCCGGCTTCGCGCTATTCGATTGCCGGTGTGTTCATCGCGCGCACGGACGGGGCGGTTCGGGTTGCCGTCACCGGCGCGGGAGGACAAGGCGTGTTCCGGGCCCAAGCTTTTGAGCAAGCGCTGACAAACGACTTCCGGGCGGAGGCGCTCGACGGTCTTTCGATCGATCCGGACACGCTGCTCGAAGACCTCATCGCGACCAAGGAATACCGCGCCCATCTCATTCATGTTATGTCACGCAGTGCCATGGGGCATCCCGGCACGGTCCAGACCTACAAATAGGGGTATGATCGCCATGGCTGACGCGCCGGCAGACCTTCAAGAGCATCTCGCCCGCCTCGTCGAGCGGGGGCTGGTGACGCACGTCAGCCGCCCGATCAACAAGGATACCGAACTCCATCCGTTGGTGCGCTGGCAATTTCAGGGCGGCTTGCGCGAGGAAGACCGCCGCGCCTTCCTGTTCACGAACGTTACCGGTGCGAAGGGGGAGACCTACGACATTCCCGTACTGGTCGGCGGTCTTGCTGCCTCGCCGGAAATTTACGCCGCCGGCCTCGGTGTGCCTGTAGAGGAGATCGGCGCCGTCTGGGTGCGCGGCGTTGCCAAGCCGATCGAGCCGATCCTCGTCAACGAGGCTGCGTGCCAGGAGGTTGTGCATACCGGCGAGGCGTTGAAGGAGCGCGGCCTTTCGATCCTGCCTGTGCCGATCTCGACACCGGGTTTCGACGCTGCGCCCTATCTGACGGCGACGCTCTGCGTGACCAAGGATCCCGAAAACAACATCCAGAACATGGGCACATACCGTGCCGCCCTGAAAGCCAATGACAGGCTTGGGGTGCGCATGGCGTCGCGCCTCAGCGGCGCCGGCGGCTATCTGCACTGGGAGAAGTACCGCAAGCTCGGCAAGCCGATGCCCTGTGCCATCGTCATCGGTTGCGCGCCCGCGGTGCTCTTTACCGGTCCGCAGAAACTGGCGCTTGATGTCGATGAAATGGCCGTCGCTGGCGGCCTGATGGGCAAGCCGGTGCGCACGGTGCGCTGCAAGACCATCGACCTCGTCGTGCCTGCGGATTCCGAAATTGTCATCGAGGGCATCATCGACACGACGCAGCTCGAGCCGGAAGGTCCGTTTGGCGAAAGCCACGGCCACGTCGCGCTCGAAGACTTCAATATGTCGATGCAGGTCACGGCGATCACGCACAAGAAGAAGCCGGTCTTCATCTCCATCGTCAGCCAGGTGACGCCGAGCGAGTCGTCAGTCCTCAAGAAGGTTGCCTACGAGCCGATGTATCTGGAGCATCTGCGTCATGTGCTCAGCGTGCGCGGCGTCAAGCGGGTCGTCATGCACGAGCCGCTGACCAACCTGCGCAAGGTCATCTTCGTGCAGTTCGAGAAGGGCACCGCGCGCACCGAGGTGTGGCGCGGCATGCAGGGCGCGGCGACGCTTCAGGCGCAGTGCGGAAAGCTGGTGATCGCGGTGTCGGAAGACATCGACCCGAACAACGCCGACGCGATCTTCTGGTCGCTGGCCTATCGCTCCAATTTCATGGAGGACATCCTGATGACGCCGTACCGCGCGAGCGGTCACGGGCCGAAATCGGGACGCGCGGCGGAAGAGGGCACGCTGCTGATCGACGCGACGATGAAGCACGATATGCCGCCCTTGGCGCTGCCGGCGGAGAAATTCATGCGCGAGGCGCAGACGATCTGGGAAGAGCTGCAACTGCCGCGCATCGTGCCGCAGTCGCCTTGGCACGGCTATGAACTCGGCGACTGGTCGGACGCTTGGACAGGCTTTGCCAAAGCCGCGACCGATGGCGATTGGCGGCGCAACGGCGAAGCGACGTATGAGCGGCGGCACGGAAACCTGAAGCCTGAAACGCCGGTACGCAATGTCGAAGGGCGCAAGAAGTAGGGCACCATGGCGATGGCGAAAGCGGCAAACAAAACTGTTGCGCGAAAGTCCGCCTTGAAAGCGCCTGCGCGGGCGAAAGCGCCGATGGCGCGGTTGCAGCCGCTGTCCCAACCTTCGGCGCCGTTGCGCGGCAAGATCATCGGCGCGTTGCGGAGCGCCATCGAGACCGGCGTGCTGGTGCCCGGCGAACGCCTCACTGAAAAAGACCTGTGCGAGCAGCTTGCCGTCAGCCGGACCTCATTGCGCGAGGCGTTGCGCGAACTGCAGGCCGACGGCATTCTCGAATACAGCGGGGCGCGGACTTTGGTCGTCAGCCGGATCTCGCCGGAGGTCGCCCGCAATGTCTACCGCATCCGCGCCGCGCTTGAGGCGGTCGCCGTCGAGCAGTTCATCGAGAAGGCGACCGACGCCCAGATGCTCGAGCTGAAGCGTCAGCATGAAAGCTTGCGGCGCGCCTATCGCGGCGGGCATCTTGAAGACATCCTGACCGTCAAGCGGGCGTTCTATGACTGCATCTGCGCCGGCGCCAACAATGCGATTGCATTCGATATGATCAACCGGCTGCTGCTGCGCACATCGACCTTGCGGCGCAAGTCGCTGTCCCGCAAGGCGCGGCACCAGCAAAGTATCGCCGAACTCGACTCCTTGGTGGAAGCCATTGTCACCCGCAATGCTTCGCGCGCGAGCGCCGCGGCTCTGAAGCATGTGCAGAATTCGGCGCTGTCCGCGTTGGGAGACGCGGAGGCCTGATGGCGCAGTCATCTCTCAACCGAGCAACCGGGGCCGTCAGCCTAGGAGGCGATTTTTCCTCGATTTATCAGAAATAGCGGGCCCGAGGGATAATAATTCTAATATTCGGTATTTCGCGCTATAAAAAATCTACGTTTTGTCATTTTATGAAATGGACGGCCGGCGGTTTACGGCAGATTTATCTGCCAATCGATTTCCCCGTTTTGAGGACGACTTTCATGCGCTTTTCGAAATTGCTTGTGGCCGGCTTGGCCGCGCTGTGGGCCACGACCGCGTCCGCCCAGCAAACGCTGCGCGTCGGCTTTATTCCCGTGATGGGCGTGGCGCAGATTTTTGTCGCCGACGGCGAGGGCTGGCTGAAGCAGGCCGGTCTTAACTTCCAGCCCGCGACCTTCGAGTCCGGACCGAACATGATCCAGGCGTTGTCGTCGGGCACGCTCGACGTTTACGCCGGCGGTCTCGGACCGCTGCTGACCGCGCGCTCCAAGGGCATCGATGTTCGCGTCATTGCCGCGACCGTGGTCGAGGAAATGGGCTTTGCCGCGGGTCCAGCTTTGGCGCCGTTGTTCCAGGGCCGCTCGGGCGCCGCCGCCTTCAAGGCTTTCCGCGAGAAGAACAATCGTCCGGCCAAGCTCGCCACCCAGCCGCTCGGCTCGGGTCCGAACACGGCGCTGCAGCATTGGCTGTTTGAAGTCGTGAAGGCCGACAAGGCCGACGTCGAGATCGTCGAAATGGGCATCGACGCCACGCAACGCGCGCTTGCGACGGGTGCGGTCGAAGGCGGCTCTGTGCGTGAGCCGGCCTGGACCATTTTGCAAAAGCAGAATCCGGGTGTGAAGCTGATCGCCACCGGCAAGGATATGTTCCCTAACTTCCCGGGCGTCGTCTTCGCCGTGCTCGGCTCCTTCGCCGACAAGAACCCGAAGGCGGTGGACGATCTCATCCGCGCGACGGTGCGGGCCACCAAATTGCTCAAGGAAAAGCCGGAGCAGGCGGTGAAGCACATCGGCGCCGCGTTCGGCAAAGGCCTCGTGCCGGACGACGTGCTGCTGACCGCGCTGAAATCGCCCCAGACGCAGTTCACGTCGGACCCGCGTACCATCGCGGACTCGACGGTCAAGCTGCAGGACTATCAGGTCAAGATCGGTGTGCTGAAGAAGGCCGAGCCGCTTGATGGTTTGTTCGCTCAGGCGGTATATGATCGCGCGGTGGCCGGCGCCAATTAGGCCGGCCTCTAACCTTTAGCGCGACGGCGGATGCGGTGACGAGAACGAAAACGGTTGCGCTCTCCGCATTGGGGCTGGCGGGCTTTCTGATCATCTGGGAGCTTGTGCCCGGCTTGGGCTTGGTGCCGGCATCGATTTTGCCGCCACCAAGCGCGTTGCCGAGTGCGTTCTTCAGCGAGATCAACAACGGCGTCTGGCTGTCGTCGCTGATGCGCAGCATGAGCCATTATCTGGCCGGTCTGACCATTGGCTGCGTGCTTGGCGTTAGCCTCGGCATCATCACCGGGCTCTGGGTGCCGCTCGAGGCGACGTTGGCGTGGGTGGTGCGGATCCTGCGGCCGATCCCGGGCCTCGCCTGGGTGCCGTTCGCGATCCTGTGGTTCGGCATCGCGCCGGCTGCCGCCATCTTCATCATCTCGACCGGTGTGTTCTGGATTTCCTATTTCGCCGCGCTCGGCGCCGTGCGCGCGGTCGACCGTGATCTCATCGAACTTTCCGAAGCGTTCGGCTTCCGCCGCGCCGACCAGAAACTGTTCAAGGTCATTTTGCCGGCGGCAACGCCCGGCATTCTCGTCGGACTGCGCACAGCGCTGGGGCAGGCGTGGATGGCGGTGGTGGCGGCCGAAATCTTCGGCGTGCCGGGCCTCGGCCAACGAATGATGCAGGCATCGAACTTGTTGGCGAGTGACGTCGTCGTCGTCTACATGGCGACCATGGCCGCAGCCTACGGCGCCATCGATGCCATTTTCGTCGCCGTTCAATCGTGGTTGCTGCGGTGGAAGCGATGATCCGTCTCGACAATATCGGGCTGACCTTCACCCGCGACGGCGAGCAGACCGAAGTGCTGCGCGGCCTGACGCTCGACATTCCGGCCGGCCGCTTCATCGCCGTGCTGGGGCCATCCGGCGTCGGCAAATCGACGCTGCTGCGCGTGGTCGCCGGATTGCTGGCGCCGAACACCGGGAGCGTCACGCTCGAAACCAAGGCTGACAGCAAGCACCTGCCGGTGGCGATGGTGTTTCAGGACGCGCGGTTGCTGCCGTGGCGCAAGGTCTGGAGCAATGTCGCCTTTGGTCTCGAGCATGGTCAGTTCTCCGCCGCCGAGCGGCGCGCCAAGTCCGAAGCGGCGCTGGCGCTGGTCGGCCTGACGGGGTTTTCCGAACGCTATCCGCACGAATTGTCCGGCGGCCAGCGGCAGCGCGTGGCGCTGGCCCGCGCGCTCGCGGTGGAGCCGGATATTCTGTTGATGGACGAGCCTTTCGCCGCGCTCGACGCCATCACGCGTGAAAGCCTGCAGGATGAACTGACGCGCGTTCATGCCGCGACCGGCAAGACCATTATCTTCGTCACGCATTCGATCGACGAGGCCGTTCATATCGCCGATGAAGTCGTGGTGCTGAACGGCAAGCCGGCCAAGCTGGCGGCGACCGTAGCGATCGACGTGCCCAGGCCGCGCCAGCGGGAATCGGTCGAGATCGCGCTTCTCGTCGCCAGGCTGCGCGACGAGCTTGCGGAAACGCCGGCCGCGAGTTGGGCCATATAGGCGAGGGCAGCGCGCGTAGCGAGTTCCACTTAAGGCGAATTTGCGGCCTGCCGCAGAATTGCCTAAATCTGAGCCGAACCAATTGTTTACCACGCGCGCTGCGAATGGTTTCCGTCACCGCCTTCGCAGGGTACTCTAGGATTTCGAACCGGGGATACCTGCACAGAATGAGCGGATTCGGGGGAAACGGCGCTTACGGCCGGTTCGCGCGCCTTGTTGGGCTTGGCGCAGGCTGTTTGGCGTTGGCCAACTGCTCGGCAGGGTCAAAAGTCGATTCAAAATACGGCGTTTCGGCCAGTGAGCGCGTGATCGCGGCGGGTGAGCCCGTGCCGAAAGGTGGCGGTGTTTATAGCGTTGGACGGCCCTATACCGTTGCCGGCCGCACCTATTTTCCGGAAGAAAACCCCAACTATTCCAACGTCGGCGTTGCCTCCTGGTATGGCGACGACTTCCATGGCCGCTTCACGTCGAACGGCGAGATTTACGACAAGAATTCGATTTCGGCGGCTCACAAGACGTTGCCGCTGCCGTCTTATGTCCGCGTCACCAATCTGTCGAACCGCCGCTCGATCGTCGTGCGCGTCAACGACCGTGGGCCCTTCGCCCAGGACCGCGAAATCGATCTCTCCTATAAGACCGCTCAATTGCTGGGCTTTCACGGCCGGGGACTTGCCAAGGTAAAGGTCGACTATGTCGGCCGCGCCCCTCTCAACGGCTCCGACGACCGCAAATTGCTCGCCACGCTGCGTGACGGCGATAAGCCCGCGACTATGCTGGCGGAAAACACCGCGCCCACCCGCAAAACGGTCGCCAAACCGGCTCCGGTTGAGGAAGCCGCCGAGGAAGATGACACGCCGCAGACCCCGGTCCGCGTCGCCACGGCCGACAAGAGCTTTGCGCCGGCCTTTTTCGACAGCCGCCCGCTGTCCGCCAGCAAGACGATTTCCCAAGACAATTCAACGCCTGCGCCCAAGCTGACGCCGCGTGCGCCGGAACTGGCCTCCGTGACCTCGACCCGGCTGCGCCCGGCCGATATTGCGCCGTCCGTCGAGCCGGCGCCCGCCATATCAGCGGTTTCCGCCTATGCGCCGACCCGCTATGATCAGCCGGCGGCTTTCATGAACGGCCGCGGTCTTTACTGAGCCGCAATCCACGGGTTTTTTGCCCTTGTTCCGGTTCTGTGAGGACCGGGAATACCCATATGCGGGCTTTGCGGCGAAGATCATAACCATGGCTATTTCCCGGACATTGTGGCTCGGCGCGCTTCTGACGGTATTTGTCGTCGGGCTCAGTGCCTTTGCTTACGCCGCGCCGCCGAAGAAGGAGGCCGCGCCCGCCAAGAAAGAGGCGCCGGCCGCCGCAAAGAAGGATCCCGCCAAGAAGGACGAGCCGCCGATCTCGGCGCCGCACGCCATTCTCATCGACGGCGAAAACGGCGCGGTGCTGTTCGAGCGCGACGCCGACAAGATGATCTTCCCGGCCAGCCTCGCCAAGTTGATGACGGCCGAATACGTCTTCAACGAACTCAAGGAAGGCCGCATCAAGCCGACCGACGAATACGTCGTCAGTGAAAACGCCTGGCGCAAAGGCGGCGCCCCGTCCGGCGGCTCGACCATGTACGCCGCGCTGCACAGCCGCATCTCGGTCGACGACCTGCTGCATGGCGTCATCATTCATTCGGCGAACGATGCCTGCATCGTGCTGGCCGAAGCCATCGCCGGCAATGAATCGGAATTCGCCGCCAAGCTGACGCAACGCGCGCGCGATATCGGCCTGTCGAAATCGACATTCGCCAATTCCAACGGTCTGCCCGATCCGGGCACGCAGGTGACGACGCGCGAACTCGGCTTTCTGGCGCGCCACATCATCCGTACCTATCCGGAATATTATAAAATCTACGGCCAGCGCGAATTCACCTGGAACAAGATCCGCCAGCAGAACCGCAATCCCTTGCTCGGCACGCTCGATGGCGCCGACGGCCTCAAGACCGGCTTCACCAAGGAAGCCGGTTACGGTCTGGTCGGCTCGTCGGTGCAGAACGGCTTGCGGCTTGTCGTTGTCGTCAACGGCCTGCCATCGGCCAAGGATCGCGGCGACGACGCCAAGAAATTGCTGGAGTGGGGCTTCCGCAGTTTCGAACAACGCATCATTTTCGCCGAAGGGCAGAACATCGGTTCCGCCAAGGTGTTCGGTGGTTCCAGCAGCAAGGTCGATCTGGTTGCGTCCGGGCAGGTGCGGGTGATGATGCCCAAGAACACGACCGACCGGTTGATCGCCCGCATCGTCTATAACGGTCCCATTCCGGCGCCGGTCGAGCAGGGCCAGGGCATCGGCGTGCTCAAGGTCTGGCGCAACGAAAACGTGATCCTCGAAATGCCGCTCAAAGCCGCCGAAAGCGTCGGCAAGGGCAACCTGTCGCAGCGCGCCTTCGATGCTGTGAGCGAATTGATGATTGGCCTGTTCCGCGCCGGGGCCGAGCGGCTATAACCCGCCTGACGGCGACCGGGCGCCATTATTGCCGCCGAGACAGGATTAGATGCGCGGACATTTCATCACCTTCGAAGGCGGCGAAGGCAGCGGCAAGTCCACGCACGCGGCGACCTTGGCGCAGCGGCTCAAGGAGCGCGGCATCGATATCGTGCTGACGCGCGAGCCGGGCGGTTCGACCGGCGCCGAAATTATCCGCCACATCATTCTCTCCGGCATCGCCAAACCGCTCGGCGCGGAGACCGAAACGATTTTGTTCGCCGCGGCGCGTGACGATCACGTGCGCACGACGATCCGGCCGGCGCTGACGGACGGAAAGTGGGTGATCTGCGATCGCTTCATTGATTCGACGCGCGTCTATCAAGGCATCCTCGGCCAGGTCGATGGCAAACTGATCCGCGGATTGGAACGCGTGACCGTCGGCGCGCAGATGCCGGAACTCACGTTCATTCTCGACGTGCCGGCCGCCGTTGGTCTGGCGCGCGCCAAGACGCGACGCGGCACAGGCGTCGCCGACCGTTTTGAGTCGGAGTCGGTCGAGAACCACGAGCGTATGCGGCAAGCCTTCCTGGCGCTGGCCAAGATGGAGCCAAAGCGCATCGTTGTCGTCGATGGCCGCGCGCCGCGCGACGTGGTGTCCGAACGCATCTGGGCGGCGGTCAGAGAGCGCTTGCTTGGCGAAAAGCCGGATGAACAAGTGAATGAGAACACTGTTCATGCCGTGGAGTCGGCGGCGCCGTGAGTGACGATGACGCCGACGATCATGAGGTGTTGTTGCCGCGCGAGAACTTCGCGCTGTTAGGTCATGAAGACGCCGAGAAAATGTTGCTCGACAGCTACAAGAGCGGCCGCATTCCGCATGCCTGGCTGATCGGCGGACCGCCCGGTATCGGCAAGGCCACGTTGGCGTATCGTTTGGCGCGCTTTGTCCTCGCGCATCCCGATCCGAAATCGCCGGAGGTGCAGAGCGCAACGTCACTTGCCGTGAGCGAGGACAATCTTGCCGCGCGGCGGATTGCCGCACAGGCCCAGGGCGATCTGCTCGTGCTCGAGCGCGTCATCAATGAGCAGACCGGAAAACTTTATACCGTCATTCGCGTCGACGATGTCCGCCGTTCGGTCGGTTTCTTCGGTTCGACTGCGGGCGAGGGTGGCTGGCGCATTGCCATCATTGATGCGATTGACGACATGCAACGCGAAGGCGCCAACGCGTTGTTGAAAGTTCTTGAAGAACCGCCGGCGCGCACGCTTCTTTTGTTGATCAGTCACGCACCGGGTAGAGAACTACCGACGATCCGCTCACGCTGTCGTCGTTTGTTGCTGCGGCCGCTCTCCGGCGAAGATGTCGCAAGTTCCGTTGCGCACGCAACTGGACGCAACGCAACGGATGCGGATGTAACCGCCGCAGTGGTAGCCGCGGACGGCAGCGCCGGGCGCGCATTGCGGTTTCTCGACGAGAAAGCGCTCGCGCTGCGGCAACGTGTCATCGATCTTTTGGCGCAATTGCCAAATCCGGATCCGCGTGCGCTGCACGCGCTCGGCGACGCGATCGGCGGCAGCGAGCCGCAAACTCTTGCGGCGTTCATGGAGCTTGTGAATAGCTGGCTGTCGGAGCAAATCAATACCGTCACAAGCACGAATTTAAGAATGTCGGAGGCTGCGCAGGCCTGGGACAAGATCAATCGTGCTGCGCGGGACGTCGAAATTTACAATCTCGAACGCAAGCCTCTGGTATTTTCAGTGTTCGGTTTGTTGTCGAAAACGGCGCGCGCTCGATAACGCGTCCGTGATTGTTCCCTGACGGAACTGTCCCCCACGATTTTATACACAGAAACGTAATCGTATTTAATACACGCAACCTCTCTGTTCAATTTTGAACAGCGCAATTTAGAATTGCCGCACAGTATTTGGATGTGGAGCAATGGTTTTGAGTCGGCGGGATAGGGGCACAATGGGAACTATCCCCGGTCTCAAGTCCAAATAAAAAGGACACGACATGAAGTCACTCGTCGTTAAACGTTCGATCGTCATCGGCGGTCATAAGACAAGTGTGAGTTTGGAAGAGCCGTTTTGGTTGGGGCTGAAGGAAATCGCTCACAACCAACAGATGACCTTGTCGACCATGGTCGGCGACATCGACACCAAACGGCAGCAAGGCAACCTGTCTTCCGCGATCAGGTTGTTCGTTCTCGATAGTGTGCGTTCGCGTGCGTCGGCATCCAATCATGCTGGCGCTGAACATAGTGCCGTTTGAACGCTAGCGGCTCGCCGCCGGGCGGTCCATAATTTTGACGCGCGCGCGACCGGACTGATTTCATATCCGGTCGCGTTCGCATTTTCGGCGTGCCATCGCCGCGACGACGCGCTCCAAACCCCTATCGCCATACCAGGATTGCAGCCTATCATGGACGCAATTGGCGCAGATGACGCCATGGCTCTGGGGGGACGACATGAAACACTTCGTCGTTACGACGATGCTCGTGGTCGCGGTCGGCATCATAGGCATGGTCATACCTGCGCACGCGCAAAGTTTTCCGACACGGCAGATCACCTTGGTCGTTCCGTTTCCGCCGGGCGGCTCTACCGACATCGCGGCGCGCATCATGGCGGAACGGATGCGCACGCCGCTCGGGCAAACCGTCGTCATTGAAAATATCGGCGGCGCCGGTGGCAGCATCGCGGTCGGCCGCGTCGCACGCGCAGCGCCGGATGGTTATACCTTCGACATCGGACAATGGGATACGCACGTCGGTTCCATCATCTACAAGCTCGACTACGATCTGCAGAAGGATTTCGAACCGATCGGCCTGGTGTCGCAAAATCCGCAGTTGATGTTGGCGCGCACGACGCTGCCGGCCGACAATCTCAAGGATCTGGTCACCTGGATGAAGGCCAACCCGGGCAAGATTAATTTCGTCAACCAGAATGCCGCGGCCAATGTCAGCGGCGTGCTGTTCGAAAATCTCAGCGGGCAGAAGGTGCAGTTCATTCCGTATCGCGGCGCGGGACCGGCGATGACCGATCTGATGGCCGGCACCGTCGATCTGGTCGTCGCCCAGGGCGGGGTGGCGCTGCCGCAAGTGCGAGCCGGCAAGATCAAGGCGCTCGCCAACCTGTCGCCTAAACGCTCCGCCGCGATGCCCGACATACCGACATCGGACGAGAGTGGCGTGCAGGGACTTTATATGTCCGGCTGGTTCGCCTTCTGGGCGCCCAGAGGCACGCCGAAAGCGATCATCGCCAGGCTCAATGCGGCCATGATGGAGGCCTTGGCCGATCCGAATGTGAAGGCGCGGTTTGAAGAACTCGGCCTCGACGTCGCGCCGCGCGATCTGCAAACGCCGGAAGGATTGGCGCAATTCCAGAAGGCGGAAATCGACAAATGGTGGCCCATCATCAAGAACGCCAATATCGGCGCCACGGCTCAATAGTAATGCCGGAGATACTGCCCGGGCCCGCTGGATTTGCTATCAATGCGGGCGGTATTTGAGTCCGGCATCGGAAGGAAACATCATGACGTTGAAATATTGGGCCGCGATTTTGGCCGTCGTGGCGCTGCCCGTTTGCGCGCAGGCGCAGCAGAAAGCCCAACCGGCAGCGCCGCCGGCCGCACCGAAGCCGACGAAGGCGGCAGCGCAAAAAGTTATCGCCATCATCACCGCCGACAAGGCGAAGACGAAGCTCTATTGCGACATCGCCGCGCTCAGCGAGCAGATCGACGCGGCGTCGGAAAAGAAAGATGAAAAGAAGGTCGACGAACTGGCGCAGCAGGCCGAGGACATGGGCGGCAAGATCGGCCCGGAATTCGTCTCGCTGATGGATGGCCTGCAGGAGATGAATCCCGACTCCAAGGAAGCCGAGGAGATCGGGACCATGCTTGAGGCGCTGGATAAACTCTGCGCCAAAAAGTAGCGGCGCCGGCCGGGCTTAATAGCCGCGGCGGCGCTGTTTCTTGGCGGCCTTGCGGGCGGCGTAACGCGCGTCGCGCGCAGCCTTTTGCTCGGCGAGGAGGGCGTCGTTTTGCGCCTCGCGTTCGGCGGCGGCGAGCGCCTCGAGGCGTTCCTCTTCGCGCTTGGCAGCGGCGGCGAGTTCCGCCTGACGGGCGGTTTCGGCGGCAAGTTCGGCTTCGCGGATCTTGCGGGCGGCTTCGCGCTCGGCAGCGCGCTGTTCGCGGGCTTCGTTGATGGCGACACGCTGCAGGCGGGCCTGTTCCAGCGCGGGATCCTGCGCCGCGGCGCGAAACTTTTCCAACAGCGCTTTTTTAGTGGCAGCGGCAGCGTTCCGGCGTTCGAGAACGTCGGGGGTACGGAAGTTGCTCATTCATACTCCTGGGGGGAATCCAATAGGCGGTTATATGGCGCGCCAGAGCCTTATCCGCAACTCGGGAGAGGGCGGATTCACGGAATTGTGGCATGCGCGCCGCGCCGGAACCGGCGCCAGCCCTGACGGCAGACGGAGTGCGAAAATTGCCGCCTATTGCAGGCGGACGGTCATGCTCTGCATTTTATTGCCGGCGGGCGCGCCCTCCGGATAGCTGTCGAACGCGAACACGTTGCCGACGGTATTGGCCGGGATCGTGAAAATGGCGTTGCCGGTGCCTTCGTCGCCCGTCGTGATGTCGCCGAGCTGGCGAACGCACTTCAGGTAGAAGTGGTAGGTCGTATCCGGCTTCACCGTGATGCCGACTTTCAGGGTGATCGAGCCGTCTCTGTTTTTGACGATGAAAACCGTGCCGACGGTGTTCTGGCCATTCGGATCAGCGACGTTGCCGTTCTGGCAGTCGGAGAAGTCCTGCATGATCAGCGGCGCGCTGGTGAAGCTCTGCGCCACAGCGGGCAGGGCGGGCAGCACGGCGCAACAGAACAGAGCCACGGCAGCCAAAATCGGGCGCGACATCACCTTCATGAAAACCTCCCCCACAGAGTTGTAACCGGAGGTCATCATACACGTATGACGTGTTATTGACAGAGGCCACATCCGTGGCGGCGGATATTTCAGGCCGATTGCGGCGCCACGGAAGCGGGGGAAATGGCGGCCAGCGCGCCGCGGGCCATGGCCTCGAACTCATGCGCCAGGCTCTTGAGCTCCTGCGCGACAAAGCGGTCGGCGGTGTCGGCGGCAGCACGGCGGCAATATTCGGCCTGGCTCAGCAGATAATCGCGGGAGGTCATGGGTCGGGTCTCGCTTCTTCCAAAGTCCGGAGCAAAAACGCCTTTCCGGCCATTCGGTTCCCTGGCACCGCCCACCGGCCTTGGCTTGCCCCGCAGGGCCCCGGTTGTTACCTAAACCGGTGACTCGACGGGCCCGGAACCGCCCTTTTTTCCGCCTTTCACAAAGCGACCAATGCCCGACAAGACCCCGTTTTACATCACGACCGCCATTTCCTACCCGAACGGCGTGCCGCATATCGGCCACGCCTATGAGGCGATCGCGACCGATTGCATCGCACGTTTCATGCGGCTCGACGGTCATGACGTCTATTTCCTGACCGGCACCGACGAGCACGGCCAAAAGATGCAGCAGACCGCGGCCAAGCTTGGGCTGACGGCGCGCCAGTTGCGCGACCAGAACGTGCCGGCCTTCGAGAAGATGGTGGCCGCGCTCAACTGCTCGAACGACGACTTCATCCACACGACCGAGCCCCGCCATTACAAGGCCTCGGAAGAAATCTGGAAACAGATGGAGGCGAAGGGCGACATTTATCTGTCGCGCTACGCCGGATGGTATTCGACGCGCGACGAGCGCTATTTCGCCGAGGACGAAACGCAGGTCGACGAGCACGGCAAGCGCATCGCCACGGAAACCGGCACGCCGGTGGAGTGGGTGGAGGAGGAGAGCTACTTCTTCAAGCTCTCGGCCTATCAGGACAAGCTCCTGAAACTCTATGCCGACGTGCCCGACTTCGTGTTGCCGAAAGAACGGCTCAACGAGGTCGCGAGTTTCGTCAAAGGCGGCCTGCAGGATCTGTCGATTTCGCGCACGACCTTCGACTGGGGCGTGCCGGTGCCGGGCAATCCCAAGCACGTCATGTATGTCTGGGTCGACGCGCTGACCAATTATCTCACCGGCGTCGATTACCCGAACCTCGATAGCGAAAAATACAAGAAATACTGGCCCGCCTCGCTGCACGTCATCGGTAAGGACATCGTGCGCTTTCACGCCGTGTACTGGCCAGCCTTCCTGATGTCGGCCGGCGTCGCCGTGCCGAAGCGTATTTTCTCGCACGGCTTCCTGTTCAACCGCGGTGAGAAGATGTCGAAGTCGGTCGGCAACGTCATCGACCCGTTTGATCTCATCAAGGCCTACGGCATCGATCCGCTGCGCTATTTCTTCATGCGCGAAGTGCCGTTCGGCCAAGACGGCAATTACAGCCACGAAGCCATCGTCAACCGCATCAATGCCGACCTCGCCAACGATCTCGGCAATCTGGCGCAGCGTTCGCTGTCCATGGTCGGCAAGGCCTTCGGCGGCGTGTTGCCGCAGCCCGGCGACTTCACCGAGGAAGACAGGGCCATTCTCGCATCCGCCGACAACATGATCGTCGCCGCACGCGAGCACATGAAAACGCAAAGCCTCCATCACGTGCTCAATGCGGTGTGGGCGGTCGTGGCCGACGCCAACCGTTATTTCGCGGCGCAGGAGCCGTGGGCCAAGGCGAAAACCGATCCGCAACGGCAGGGCACCATTCTCTATGTCACCGCCGAAGTGATCCGGCAGGTGGCGATCCTCGCCCAGCCCTTCATGCCGGAATCGGCGGTGAAGTTTCTGGCGCTTCTGAATGTGCCGCTGGAAGACCGCGATTTCGCGGCGCTGACCCCAGGCAAACGGCTCACGCCCGGTGTCGCATTGCCGGCGCCGACCGGCGTTTTCCCGCGCTACATCGAGCTGGAGGTCGAAGGCGAGGCCAAAAATGCTGAAAAGCCCGCGCCCAAGCCGCCGAAGGTCAAGCAGCCCAAAGGCACGCCGCCGAACCCGCCCAAGTCGCCGAAGCCGGACGCCTGATAATGCTGGTGGACAGTCACTGCCACCTGGATTTTCCGGACTTCGCCAGCGAACTCGACGCCATTGTGACCCGCGCGCGTGACGCCGGCATCGGCCGCATGGTATCGATCTCGACACGCGTACGCCGCCACGCGCAAATCCTCGCCATCGCCGAACGTTTCGACGACGTGTTCTGCTCGGTCGGCACGCATCCGCATTACGCCCACGAAGAACTCGACATCGACGCCGCAGCGCTGGTGAAAATCGCGCAGCATCCGAAAGTCGTCGCCATCGGCGAAGCGGGCCTCGATTATCACTACGACAGTTCGCCGCGTGAGGCGCAGGAGCAGGGCTTCCGCACCCACATCGCGGCAGCGCGCGAGACCGGATTGCCGCTGGTCATTCACGCGCGCGAGGCCGATGACGACGTGGCGCGCATCCTGACGGAAGAAACCGGGAAGGGCGCCTTCCCGGCCGTGCTGCATTGCTTCACCGGCGGCCGCGATCTCGCCTTCACGGCGGTCGAGCTTGGCCACTACGTGTCGTTCACCGGCATCCTGACCTTCAAGAATTCGCAGAACCTGCGCGACATCGCTGCCGCGCTGCCGGTCGAGCGCGTGCTGGTCGAAACCGACGCGCCGTATCTGGCGCCGCTGCCGTACCGCGGCAAACGCAACGAGCCGTCCTATGTCGTCGAGACCGCAAAAACGCTGGCGCAGACGCGCGGCGTGACGCCGGACGAGATCGCGCGCCAGACGACCGAGAACTTCTACCGGCTGTTCAACAAGGTCCCGCGTCAGCTCCCCGGGGCCGCGGCATGACCATCAAGTTCACGATATTGGGCTGCGGCTCGTCGATGGGCGTACCGCGCGTGGCGCTTGGCTGGGGCGACTGCGACCCTAACAATCCGAAGAACCGCCGCCGCCGCTGTTCGCTGCTCGTGGAACAGACCAGCCCGCAAGGCGTCACCCGTGTCCTGGTCGACACCACGCCGGACCTGCGCGAGCAGCTGCTTGAGGCCCAGGTGGACCGCGTCGACGGCGTACTGTTCACCCACGAGCACGCCGACCATACCCACGGCATCGACGATCTGCGGCCGCTCTACATCCACAACAAGCGCCAGGTCGATTGCTGGGCCGATGAGGCGACCTCCGCCTCGCTGCGCGCCCGCTTCGGCTACTGCTTCGAGACACCGCCCGGCAGCAATTATCCGCCGATCGCGCGCGAGCACCGGCTGCATCCGGGGCGGCCGATCATCGTCCAGGGGCAGGGAGGCCCGCTTGAGGTTTTGCCGGTCGAACAGGACCACGGCGAGATCAAATCCATCGGCTTGCGCTTCGGCAACGTCGCCTATTCCACCGACCTCAAACGACTGCCGCCAGCCAGCCTCGAAGCCCTGGCCGGGCTCGATATCTGGATCGTGGATGCGTTACGCCGGCCGCCGCATCCGAGCCATTTCAATCTCGACGAGGCTCTGGAATGGATCGCCAAGGTGAAGCCCAAGCGCGCCATCCTGACCGATCTGCACAGCGATCTGGACTACGAAACGTTGCGCACGACGCTGCCGGCGCACATCCAGCCGGCCTACGACGGCATGAGCTTTGAGAGCTAGAGTGACTTATTCGATCAAGGTAATAACACGCTGATATAAAAAGATTTTATGATTCTAATTACGCACCGTGCTGATGGCATTGGCGGGTGGCCAAGAAGGCCGTAAATACAATGGCTTTGGCTCAATTCTTAATGCGCCAAGGACTTAGATCGACCTAAGCGGCAATGTAAATATAGGCGATGTTACACTTGACATACCTGATATTAAGCCCTAGAACATTAGCCATTGGAGATAACCCATGGCTAACTCAGTACTTTCCGCCCCTCAGTTCCAAGACGAAAAGGCCGCTTTTGCCTTTGTCGAGGCTTCGCTGTGGCCGGATGGCCCGACCTGTCCCCATTGCGGCAATGCCGACGCCAAGCGCATTGGCCGTCTGAACGGCAAGACCACCCGTGTCGGCCTGCACAAGTGCTACGAGTGCAAGCAGCCCTTCACCGTGCGCAAGGGCACCATTTTCGAGGAAAGCCACCTCCCGCTGCACCTTTGGCTGCAAGTCATTCACCTGTTCTGCGCTAGCAAAAAAGGCATCTCCACCCGCCAAATCCAACGCATGCTCCAATGCAGCATGAAAACCGCGTGGTTCCTCGGCCATCGTATCCGCCTCGCCATGGACCCCGGCGCTGCCGAACCTATGGGTGGTGCTGGCAAGACCGTTGAAGCCGACGAAACCGAGCTTGCAAAGTCCCGCAAGACCAAGCGCCCGGCGGATTTCCGCCGTAGCACCCATAACCCCAAGGTCCTTAGCCTTGTCGAGCGCGGCGGCAACATCCGTTCCGTGACGCTGGATCACCACGGCGTCGGCAAGCACCTCCGCGCCATGGTCCATGCCGATAGCCGCCTCGTTACCGATCAGGCTCAGCACTACAAATTCCGTGGCTTCGCTCAGCATGACGCTGTGGACCATTCCAAGTTTGAATGGACGCGCGGCGACGTAAATACGAACTCGCTAGAAGGTTTTTTCTCGGTCCTGAAGCGCGGATTGGTCGGTGTTTATCAGCACGTCGATAAGCACCACCTCAATCGGTATTTGGCTGAGTTCGATTTCCGTCAGAATACTCGCGTGAAGCTTGGCATAAACGATGTGCAGCGCGCCGCCATCGCGCTCCAAGGTGTGAAGGGCAAGCGCATGACCTACGGGACAGTTGCGGAAGCCCAAGCGGACTAAGCCGCGTGAGCCGGAGCAACTGGAATTAGAGTTTGAGTGGTGGGTTCACATGAAGTAGCATGGTGGACCGGTTCGGTATCGAACCGAAGCTTCGTGGGTGGGCACCCTCTAACGGCACCAAGCCCCGGCCCAGAATGGCCGTGGCTATCTCAAGTAGTACCGTGACCTTTCGACCCGACCGACATCGGAATTCCTCCACTTCCCGCTATGGCTATCGGCACCGCGTTGGTGCCGATTTCATTTTGAGAGAATGGCAGGGAGTCCGCTAAGTGTCGGACTCAAAAGGTCAAATAAGGTCGGAAACTAGGTTTCCGACCTATTTTTTCAGAGCATTTAATAGCTTTCTAGCGGCGTCCTTGATGACGGTGGGACCGGCCTCATAGTCATGGTCGGAAACCCATTGATGCATCAACTCTGCAATTGCAGCTTTGGTCATGTCGGGTCTGATTTTGCCCTCATAGATCAGACACCCCATGTCGATCCAAAAATCCTCCCACCAGACCTTTGGTGGCCGCCCCCCTTTATTCGCTGGGATCATCCCGGGCGCAACCGCAATGGGTGCCTTTGCTGTTACGGTTCGTTGCTCAATTGATGACGTTTTAGGAGTGATGTTGCCAATTATTTCCCGGACTCTATCCGGCTCAAATCGCACGTTAAAATATCTCGCTTGGACCTTATCCAGCGTCCCTTGGTTTCTAAACCAATAGCTCAAATGACCGGTATTCCAGAATTCAGTGTTTGCTGAGATCAACTCCCAATGGTCTTTCGGAATAATAGCAAACGTGAGTTCAGTTTCGATGTTCCTATAATTTGGCACTGTTGCCCGTTCCGAAATGGCCTGAACGACGCCGCCACGTAAGTGCTGCAACAATGTAATAATCGCGGTCGAATGGTTGCCATAGGCAGTTCCTAGAAGCTCAACCGCCTCAGGCGGCGGCATCCAATCCTTAAATTGCTCAAGCGTGATACCCGCCGTTGACGCCATGCCCGTTCCCCAGCAGGTAGGATAGGCGGGTGACGACAGATTCTGCAATTTGTGGTATCGGGTTTCATGGCAGCAAAACCGAAACAAAAGCCCAAACTGACCGACGCGGACCGCCATAAGCGGTTTCTGGCGATGGCGCGCGAGGTAGGGGCCTCAGACGACCCCAAGGCCTTCAAAACGGCGTTCAAAAAGGTTGCCGCGCCCAAGGCCAAGGGCGTCAGCAAACGCTAGTCTAAGCCTTCCTGAAATAAGGGGGCTTGGTCATGGAAGTCGTGCTGGCGGTGGTGATTGGAGCGTGGTCTTGGGTATCCGAGACGTTCACTAGCTTTGTGGAAAATCACCCATTCGTGTGCCTGTTTATTGGCGTCATGTACGGGCTCTATCAACTAGAACAGTCCATTCACAGGCGGCTAGATCGCATAGACCGGAATATTGCAGGCCTTTACGAGCGCTGACGCCTTAAGTATGTCAAGTGTAACATCGCCTAAATATATTCCATAATATGTCTTATGCGAATCAAGGATGCGGGTCGCGGCCCATGGGCGGCTTTGCTAGCGTCACGCCCGCAGCCCCGAATCCTTAACAGCCAAACCGCCCAGTGAGCCGCCCGTGAAGCCGTCCCGTGACATTGCCCGCCTCATCGAGATCATGGCGGCGCTGCGCACGCCTGAGACCGGCTGTCCGTGGGACCTGGAGCAGACCTTCGAGACCATCGCGCCGTACACGATCGAGGAAGCCTACGAGGTCGCGGACGCTATCGAGCGCGGCGATCTGCACGACCTGCGCGACGAGTTGGGCGACCTGCTGCTGCAGTCGGTCTATCACGCGCGGCTTGCCGAGGAGCAAGGCGCCTTCAGTTTCGGCGACGTCGTCGAGGCCGTGACCGCCAAGATGATCCGGCGGCATCCGCACGTCTTTCCCGGGCCCGACGGCAAGACCGTCGAGGCCAAGTCGGGCTTCTGGGAGCGCATCAAGGCCGAGGAAAAGGCCGAACGCGCCGCGCGCGGCAAGATCGAGCCGACCGGCGCTCTCAGCGGTGTCCCAATTGGTCTGCCTGCCCTGACCCGCGCCCTCAAGCTTCAGGACAAGGCCGGCCGCGTCGGCTTCGACTGGAACGACCCGCGCGCGGTGCTCGCCAAAATCCGCGAGGAAGCCGACGAGATCGAGGCCGAGTTCGATGCCGGCGACAACGCCAAGACGGCGGCAGAGGTCGGCGACCTGTTATTCACCGTCGTCAACCTCGCCCGGCATCTCGACGCCGATCCGGAACGCATCCTGCGCGGCACCAACCAGAAATTCGAACGCCGCTTTGCCTCGATCGAGGCTGCGCTTGCGGCGCGCGGAAAGAAGCCGCAGGACGCGACCCTGCAAGAGATGGACGCGCTCTGGGACGAAGCCAAAGCCGCCGAGAAGAAGCAGGCGGCGGAATAAGCGCTAATACTCGACCGGCACCGGCGGCAGAAACTTGCGCCGCACCATGTCGGCGTTCTTCGGATCGGCGCGCACCGTGACGGCCATCTTGCCGTCCTCGGTCATTTCCTTCGACAGCACTTCGGCGTGGCGATAGAGCCAGCTCATGCCGGCGCCGTCGGCGATATCGAGCGTGAGATCCATCGTCAGGCGGCCTTCGCCCAAGCGCGCTTCGATGGCGGCGGTGAGATGATCGAGCCCCTCGCCTGTAATCGCCGACACCGGCACCGGCCGGTTATCCGACGGCTGGCGTTCGGCCTGGTTTGTGAGCTGCGCACGGCCGTCGGCATCGAGACGATCGACCTTGTTCCAGACTTCGATCAGGCGGCGGTCATTGGCTTCGATGCCGAGCTCGCCGAGAATCTTGGCGACGTCCTGCGACTGCGCCTGCGTGTCCTCGTGCGACATGTCGCGGACGTGCAAAATAACGTCGGCCTCGATGACTTCTTCCAAAGTGGCGCGAAACGCCGCCACCAGCATGGTCGGCAGGTCTGAAATAAAGCCCACGGTGTCGGACAGGATCACGCGAATGCCGTGCGGCAGATCGATCGAGCGCAAGGTCGGATCAAGCGTAGCGAACAGCATGTCGGCCGACAATACGCTCGCCTGCGTCATGCGATTGAACAGCGTCGATTTGCCGGCGTTGGTGTAGCCGACCAAAGCGACGATCGGATACGGCACACGCTTTCTGCTGTCGCGATGCAGCTTGCGGGTTTACTTGACCTTCTCGAGGTCTTCCTCGATGCGCGCGATGCGCTCCTCGATGACGCGGCGATCCGCTTCGAGCTGCGTTTCGCCAGGGCCGCCGAGGAAGCCGAAGCCGCCGCGCTGGCGCTCAAGATGGGTCCAGGCGCGCACGAGGCGCGTCTTTTGATAGGTGAGATGCGCGTGCTCGACCTGCAACGCGCCCTCCTTCGTGCGCGCGCGGCGCCCGAAGATTTCGAGGATCAAACCGGTTCGATCGATGACCTTCGCGCCCCAGGCTTTTTCCAGATTCTTCTGCTGCACCGGCGATACCGGGCAATCCATGATGACGACGCCGGCCGAATGACCTTTGACGAGGCTCGCGATCTCCTCGACCTTGCCGGTGCCGATATAGGTCGCCGGACGGATCTGGCTGAGCGTGACGATGGCGCCGTAGATGACGTTGAGATCGATGGCGCGCGCGAGGCCCGAGGCTTCCTCAAGCCGCGCTTCCGGCGTGCGAGTGTTGTCGGAGGCGCGGCCTTGCGCGCTCCGCGCGGCGGCGTGCTTGAGCATCGGCTCAATCACGATCGCCCGTCCGGTCTCCTGACCCGTAGGGATCAGCAGCTCGTCGCTCTCATCCCGATCTCGCGGTTCCAATTAAAGCTTTTCCGCGCCCGGCTCTTCGCCGCCTTCGAACAACTGCAACGGATGGCCGGGCATGATGGTCGAGATCGCGTGCTTGTAGACCAGCTGGGAGTGACCGTCCCGGCGCAACAGCACGCAGAAATTATCGAACCACGTCACGACGCCCTGCAATTTAACGCCGTTCACGAGAAAGATCGTGAGCGGAACTTTTGCCTTGCGGACATGATTGAGAAAAGTGTCTTGCAGATTTTGCGCGCGTTCGGCTGCCATGGCCGTTTTTCCTTTTTTTTGCCCGCGTCGTTGGCGCGGGGTGTTGCCCTGGTTTCTTCGGACACTGAGTGCAACCCCGGCAACTCGCCGGCGCCGCCTTGCCCCACGCAAAGCGATCCGAAGCCCAAGAAACCACTATTAGATGGCAGGTCCGGTTGCGGTGCAAGGGGGCAGTTGGAAGGCCTCGAGGCAACCCACTGAGAATAATCAATATTTACAGCATTTTGAGCGGCTCGTAGGCGCCGGATGCATGCGCGCTATGCTGCAATGCAACATGTCGGCCCGCCGAGTCAGGAGAATTCGGCGTGGCGGTGGTATTCCCGGCGCAGCGCCGAGGAGACCAATCCCGGGCCGCCATTGCCGACCGGACGGCCGTCAATGCTGATGACGGGCATGACGATCTGGCTCGCCGAGGTGACGAAGGCCTCACGCGCTTCGTAGGCCTCATCGACGGTGAAGGCGCGCTCTTCGAACGCCAGCCCCTGCGCCTTGCTGACCTCGATGACGACGGAACGCGTGATGCCCGGCAGGATATCGTTGCCGAGCGGGCGCGTGATCAGCTTGCCGTCGCGCGTGACGATCCAGGCGTTCGATGACGCCCCTTCAGTGACACGGCCCTGCGCATCGACCAGCCAGGCTTCCTTGCCGCCCTTGTCGCGCGCGGCCTGTTTGGCCAGGACGTTCGGCAGCAACGCGACCGATTTGATATCGACGCGCTGCCAGCGGATGTCCGGCACGGTGACAACCGGAATGCCATCGGTGGCAACCTTCTCCAGTTTTTCGAGGTCGCTGCTGCGCGCGGTCACAATCACCGACGGCCTGGTGCCGGCGGCGGGAAACGGAAAGTCGCGCCGCGCCTCACCGCGCGTCACCTGCAGATAGACGATGCCGTCGCGGATCCGGTTGCGGCGCACGGTTTCGTGCATCACGACGCTCAAGGCGGATGGCGGCATCGGCGCGGCTATCTTGAGTTCGCGCAGCGAGCGCGCGAGCCGCGCCATGTGGCGGCGCTCGTCGACCAGTTGCCCGCGCCTCACTTCGCAAACTTCGTAGACGCCGTCGGCGAACTGAAAGCCGCGATCCTCGATGCCGACCGCGGCGCTCGCATGCGGCAGATAGCGTCCGTTGACGTAAGCAATGCGAGACATGGGAGGCTAACCGATACCGAGGGCTTTGAGCTTGCGATGCAGCGCCGAGCGCTCCATGCCGACGAATTCAGCGGTGCGCGAGATGTTGCCGCCGAAGCGGCTGATCTGCGCCACCAGATATTCGCGCTCGAACACTTCGCGGGCATCGCGCAGCGGCAAGCCCATCAACTGCTCGCCGCCATTGCCGCCCGGCATGGTCGGCACCATGGAGCCAACGTCGGGCGGCAGCATGCTGGCATCCATCACGGCGTCGGGATCGCCGCCGGCCAGGATCATCAGGCGCTCGATATTGTTGCGCAGCTGGCGAACATTGCCCGGCCAGCTATGCGATTGCAGCACCGCCATGGCGTCCTCGCCGATGCGGCGCTTCGGCAGACCGGTCGCCTGCGAAATCTGGTCCATGAAGTAATCGACCAGTTCCGGAATATCCTCGCGGCGTTCGGCCAAGGCCGGCACCTTGATCGGCACGACGGAGAGCCGGTGGTAGAGGTCTTCGCGGAAATTGCCTTCAGCGATCGCCGCTTCGAGATTGCGCGCGGTCGAGGATACGATGCGCACGTCGACCGCGATTTTGGCGCTTCCGCCGACGCGCTGGAAGGTTTGATCCACCAACACGCGCAAAATCTTGTTCTGTGTTTCACGCGGCAAATCGGCGACGTCGTCAACGAACAACGTACCGCCATGCGCTTCTTCGAGTGCGCCGGCCTTGCGGCCTTCCGTGCCGTTCGAGCCATCGACGCCGAACAATTCGATTTCCATGCGCTCCGGCGTGATCGCCGCCGCATTGATGACGATGAACGGCCCGCTGGCGCGCGATGACAACTGATGCATCGTGCGCGCCGCCAGTTCCTTGCCGGCGCCCGACGGTCCCACGACCAGCACGCGGCTGTTGGTCGGCGCCACGCGGTCGATGGCCTGACGAAGCTGCGAGATCGACGCGGACTTGCCGACGAGGGTCGACTGCGACGGCGCCGACTGCTTGAGCTGTTTGACCTCGCGCTTGAGTCGCGAGGTTTCGAGCGCGCGGTCGGCGACCAGCACCAACCGGTCGGCCTTGAACGGCTTCTCGATGAAATCGTAAGCGCCGTTCTTGATGGCGGCGACCGCGGTTTCGATGTTGCCGTGACCGGAAATCATGACGACCGGCAGTTCGGGATGTTCCTGCTTGATGGCGGCGAGCAACTGCAGCCCGTCGAGCTTGCTGCCTTGCAGCCAGATGTCGAGAAACACCAGGTTCGGGCGGCGCGTGACGATGGATGCCAGCGCGTCGTCGCTGTTGCGCGCGGTGCGCGCCGTGTAGCCCTCATCCTGCAGGATACCGGCGACAAGATCGCGAATATCAGCTTCATCGTCGACAATCAGAATTTCAGAGCCCACCATCATGCGATCACTCACTTTGCAGTGGCCAGTTGTTCTTTGGCGTCCGGCGTTTCGGCTTTGCCGGCGGCGGCAAACCGGACGCGTACCCACGCGCCCCGTTGCCCTGGAATTTTATCGGCGGCATCGCGCAATTCGATGATTCCGCCGTGGTCCTCAACAATGCGCCCGACAATGGCGAGACCAAGGCCGGTGCCTTTCTCGCGCGTCGTCACATAGGGCTCGAGCAGCCGGCTGCGATTTTCCTTCGGCAGACCGATGCCGTTGTCCACCACATCGATGACAATGTCCTCGCCGTCGCGGCCGGCAAAAACGTTGATCTTGCCTTTGCCCAGCTCCTCGGCCGGCACCGCGCCGATCGCTTCAGTCGCATTCTTGATGATGTTGGTCATCGCCTGCGACAGCAGACGGCGGTCGAAGCGCGCCGGCAACGGATCCTCGGCGATCTCGACCTCGATATCCATGTCGGCATTGCCGACCCGCTGCAGGAACGCCGCCTGACGCACGACATCGGCCACATCATCAGCGGCCATTACCGGCTTCGGCATGCGGGCAAAGCGGGAGAACTCGTCGACCATGCGGCGGATGTCGTCGACCTGCCGCACGATAGTGTCGGTGCACTGCTGGAACACGCCGGTCGAGTCTTCGCCGATCACCTTGCCGTATTTGCGGCGCAGGCGCTCCGCCGACAGCTGGATCGGCGTCAGCGGATTCTTGATTTCATGCGCAATGCGGCGGGCGACGTCGGCCCAGGCCGAGGTGCGCTGCGCGGCAACCAGTTCGGTGATGTCGTCGAGCGTGACGACGTAACCGTGCTCGGATTCCGCCGACTGCTCGCTGGTGACGCGCACCGACAGGTTACGCTCGCGGCCATTGCGGCTGATCGTGACCTGATCCTGCATGCGCGCACCCGATTGCGCCGCCGCCATGATGTCGGTGAGTTCGGGAAACACTTCGAGTAGCGGTTTGCCGAGCGCATCCGCCTCGGCGCGGCCGATCAGCTTTTCCGCCGAACGGTTGAGAATGCTGACGCAGCCCTCGCCATCCACGCCGATGACGCCGGCGCTGGCGCCCGCCAGCACCGCCTCGGTGAAACGGCGGCGGCTGTCGATAAGATCGCGCGCATTGACGATGTCGTCGCGCTGCGTGCGCAATTCCTGCGTCATGCGGTTAAAGGTCTCGCCGAGCTGGCCGAGATCGCCTTCCGACGGCCGCACCGGCACGCGCACGAAGAGATTGCCGGTCGACACCAGATTGGCCGCACCAATCAGCCGCCGGATCGGCGCCACCAGACGGTTGGCAAAGTTCAGTCCGATCCAGACCGCCGACAACAGCACGATAAGCGCGATCACCGTGTACATGAGGCCGAAGGCGACCTGCACGCCGACGCGCCGCGCTTCGATCTCGGCATATTCGGAGACGCTGGCGCGTGTCGCCTGCAACTGCGGCACGACGCGGGGATCGAGCAGCCGCGTCACATAGAGAAACCGGTTGTCGAAACGTTCGAGCTTCACGACCGCCGCGACATAATCGGTGTCCGGCAGCAGAACGATCTGCGGATCCTTGTCGCCGATATGCGGCAGCGCGTCGCGCGGCGGCATGGCGAAGGTGAGGTTGTTGTTGCCGTCGGCGCGGGCGACGATGTTGAGGTTGTCGTCGAACACCATCGCCGCGGCGAGCCCGCGAACCGACGCCTGGAAGGTCAGGAACTGTTTGAGCTGCTCCGGCTCCTGCTCGAAAATCGGTTTGGCGCGCGCGATCTCGAAACCCATCAGCATGATGTCGGAGCGCACGATCTGGGCGTGATCGCGCAAATAGGCTTCGGCGACGATCAGCGAATTCTCGATGGCGGCGCGCGTGCGCGTCGAGAACAGCCGGTCGAGGCCGCGGTCGAGCGTGACGCTGGCCACAATCGCCACCAGGATCGCCGGCGCCGCGGCGATGATCGAGAACAGACCGACGATACGCACATGCAGCCGCGCCGCCGCCCTGCCCGTGCGCTTGGCCTGAACGACCTGCCAGACCTCCCAGATGATGATGCCGAGCAGCAGGCAGACCGTGCCGGCGTTGATCGCGAGCAGCGACACCACGACGTAATGGGTCGGCGAAATCGGCGTCAGATCGGCGAGAACGACGAAGGTGATGAAAGCCGACAGCAGCGCCAGGGCGACCGCGACCGGCCCCAGCATGCCCAATTCCCGCTTGGCAGGACCGGCAAGCGCAGCTTCAGCAATGGCGGCCTGGTCCAGACTCATGAATTCCCGGGTGCGAAGAGACGCGGAGTACCACGGTGAGGCGGGATTCCCACCCACTCACTGATGCTTTTATACAACAATGTTGCCGAATTGCGACAAAACCGGGGCTGATGCCCGAGAATCCTGGCTTAAGCCACCATGTCCCGGACCAGCGGCATGACCTTGCGGCCGTACAGTTCAATGCTCCGCATCATCTTGTCGTGCGACAGCGGGCCGGCGCTGTACTTCATGTCGAAGCGGTCGACGCCGAGCGCCTTCACGGTGCCGGCGATCTTGCGGGCGACCGTTTCCGGCGAGCCGACATAGAGCGAGCCGTGCTCGATCTCCTGCTCGAAGGCCTGGCGGGTCATCGGCGGCCAGCCGCGCTCGCTGCCGATCTTGTCACGCATCCGCTTGTAGTCGGGCCAGAGGTCGTCCTTCGCCTGTGCGTCCGTTTCGCCGACGAAGCCATGCGAATGCACGCCGACCGGCAGCAGCGGCTTGCCCATTTCGTTCAACGCGCGGCGATAGAGATCGGCGAAAGGCGCAAAGCGTTTCGGATCGCCGCCGATGATCGCCAGCATCATCGGCATGCCGTAATGCGCCGCACGCACGACCGACTCCGGCGTGCCGCCGACGCCGATCCAGGTCGTCAGCTTTCCTGACTCGGTTTTGGGATAAACGCTTTGGTTCTTCAGCGGCGCGCGGGTCTTGCCCTGCCACGTGACCGGCTGCTGCTTGAGCACTTCGGCATAGAGGTCGAGCTTGTCGTTGAACAGCTCCTCGTACTGCTTGAGATCGAAGCCGAACAGCGGAAAGGACTCGATGAACGAACCGCGGCCGAGGATGACTTCAGCCCGGCCGTTCGAAATGGCGTCGAGCGTCGCGAAGCGCTGAAAGACGCGGATCGGGTCGTCGGACGACAACACGGTCACGGCGGAGCCAAGGCGGATACGCTGCGTGCGCGCCGCGATACCGGCCAGCACCATCTCGGGCGATGTGACCGCGAAGTCGCCGCGGTGATGTTCACCGACGCCAATGAAATCGACGCCGACCTGATCGGCGAGCACGCCCTCCTCGATCAGATTGCGGATGACCTGCGCCGCGTGCAGCGGCTTGCCATCCGCGCCGTCGGTGATGTCGCCGAATGTATCGAGACCGAGTTCGACAGTGGGCATTAAATCTCTCCGCTCATTCCCGCGAAAGCGGAAATCCAGGGTGCAGCTCTGGGTCCCCGCTTTCGCGGGGACGAGCGGTCATTACGACAATTTTGCCCGCTTGTTTAGCTGCCGCTGCGGAAGACCTGAATATCCAGGTCCCGGATCTTCTTGCGCAGGGTGTTGCGGTTGACGCCGAGCAGGTCCGCGGCGCGGATCTGGTTGCCCCGCGTGGCGGCGAGCGCCGCAGTCAGCAACGGATATTCGATCTCGCGCAGGATGCGGTGATAGAGCCCTGCCGGCGGCAAGCCGTCGTCGAAGCCGGAGAAATACGCCGTCAGATGACGCTCGACCGCGGCGCTCAGGCTTTCCTCGGCGCGCGGCTCGTCGCCGCCAACCGGAAACGCCGGCTGCGACAGCTCCGTATCGATGACTGCGGACGTGATCGTTTCCTGCGGATAGAGCGCCGACAGACGCCGCGCCAGATTTTCTAGTTCGCGGACGTTGCCCGGCCAACGGTGACGCTTCAGCCGGTCCTGCGCCGCCGGATCGATCTGCTTTGGCGGCAGGCCCTCGCGCGACGCCTGCGCGAAGAAGTGACGGATGAGATCGGGAATGTCTTCGGTGCGTTCACGCAGCGGCGGCAAACGCAGCGGCACGACGTTGAGACGGAAGAACAGATCTTCGCGGAACAGACCCTGCTGGATGAGCTGACGCAGATCCTTATTGGTCGCGGCGATGATGCGCACGTCGCTCTTGATCGGCGTGCGACCGCCGACGGTGGTGTATTCGCCCTGCTGCAAAACACGCAGCAGGCGCGTCTGCGCTTCCATCGGCATGTCGCCGATTTCGTCGAGGAAGAGCGTACCGCCTTCGGCCTGCTCGAAGCGGCCGGAGGAGCGCGTATTGGCGCCAGTGAACGCACCCTTCTCGTGGCCGAACAATTCGGATTCGATGAGGTCGCGCGGGATCGCCGCCATGTTGATGGCGACGAAGGTGCCGCTGCGGCGCTTGCCGTAATCGTGCAGCGCCTTGGCGACGAGCTCCTTGCCGGTGCCGGACTCGCCCGAAATCATCACGGTCAGGTCGGTCTGCATCAGACGCGCCAGCACGCGATAGATTTCCTGCATCGCCGGCGAACGGCCGACCAGCGGGATGGAATCGAAGTCTTCGTTCTTCGGCGCCGGTGCGCGTTTTTCCTTCGGCTCGGACAAAGCGCGGCCGACGATGGCGATCAGCTCTTTAAGATCAAAGGGCTTCGGCAGATATTCGTAGGCCCCCTTCTCGGAGGCGCGGATCGCCGTCATGAAGGTGTTCTGCGCGCTCATGACGATGATCGGCAGATCGGGCCGCGACTTGCGAATGCGCGGGATCAGATCGAACGCGTTCTCATCCGGCATCACGACGTCGGTGATGACGAGATCGCCGTCGCCCTGGCTGATCCAGCGCCACAGCGTGGCGGCGTTGCCGGTCGAACGGACTTCATAGCCCGCGCGTGACAAAGCCTGATTGAGCACCGTCCGGATGGCGGCGTCGTCGTCGGCAACGAGGATGCTTCCCGCTGGCATGTTCTATCTCACGGGCTCTGGACGGACGGAGCATCGTCAGTGATGCCGCCGTCGCCACTGTAGATGGGCATCAGCACGCGGAAGGTCGTCCGCCGCGGCTGTGATTCACATTCGATAATGCCGCCATGATCGCCGATGATCTTCGCCACCAAGGCGAGGCCGAGCCCGCTGCCCTGCTGCTTGGTGGTGACGAAGGGATCGAACAGATGCGGCATCAGATCCTCGGGCACACCCGGGCCGTTGTCCTTGATGCAGAACTCGAGCGGCAACGCGACGCGCTGCTTGATGCCCGGCACCGACAGGCGCACGCCGGGGCGGAACGCGGTGGTGATCTGAATTTCGCCGTCGATCGCAGTTTCGCCGATGGCTTCGGCGGCATTCTTCACGAGGTTGAGGAACACCTGGATGAGCTGATCGCGGTTGGCCAAAACCGGCGGCAGCGACGGGTCGTATTCTTCGACGAACTTGATGTGACGGGCAAAGCCGGTCTGCGCCAAGCGCTTCACATGATCGAGCACGACGTGAATGTTGACCGGCTCGCGCTCGACCGGACGCTCGTCGGCAAACACTTCCATACGATCGACCAGCTTCACGATGCGGTCGGTCTCATCGCAAATCAGTTTAGTCAGCTGACGGTCGTCGTCGCCGGCGGACTGCTCGAGCAGTTGCGCGGCGCCGCGAATGCCGGACAGCGGGTTTTTGATTTCATGCGCCAGCATGGCGGCGAGCGCGATCACGGAGCGCGTGGCGCCGCGATGCGTCAGCTGGCGGTCCATCTTG
>CAIYTE010000058.1 GCA_903929045.1 uncultured Hyphomicrobiales bacterium | reverse complement strand
TGCACTACATTTTCCGCTCATTCCCGCGAAAGCGGGAATCCAGAGCCAAAGCAACAAGGGGGCGCCGGAGCCCCTGGGTCCCCGCTTTCGCGGGGACGAGCGGTGTTATAGCAAGGAACTTCATGACCCACTTCCTCCACACCGAAGAAGATCTGCAGGCCGGCCTCGTGCAGCTTGTTTCGGCCGATCCGCGGCTGGCGCCGGCGGCCGAGAAAGCCGGGCTGTTCAAACTGCGCCGCCGCGAAGGCGGCTATCCGGGACTCTGCGCCATTGTCTGCGGGCAACAATTGTCGGTCGCCAGCGCCGCGGCCATCCGCGACCGGCTGTTTGCGGCTTTCGATCCGTTTCATCACGACGCGGTGGTGAAGGCGCGCCCCGACAAGCTCAAGCGGCTCGGCCTGTCGAACAACAAGATCAAGGCCATCAAGGAAATCGGCAAGGCGGTCGCGGCCAATCACATCGACCTCGAGGCCGTCGGCAACATGGACGCCGACGTCGCGCACGAAGCGCTGGTCGCGCTGCACGGCGTCGGTCCGTGGACGGCGGATATCTATCTGCTGTTCTGCCTGGGCCATGCCGATGCGTTTCCCGCCGGCGATCTCGCCGTGCAGGAAGCGGCGCGCATCGCGCTCAATCTGCGCAAGCGGCCGGACGCCAAACGGCTGACAAAAATCGCCGAAGCCTGGCGGCCGTGGCGCGGCGTAGCGGCGCATCTGATGTGGGCCTACTATCACGTCGTCAAGAAGCGCGAAGGTGTCGGTCTCGACCCGGCGGCGAAGAAAAAGGCGGCGGTCAAGAAAGCCAAAGCGGTAAAACGCACACCACCGAAAGCGAAGAAAGCAGGAGCACCGCGTGTCACTCGACGGACCAAGGCTTGAACCGAAATCCGGCACCACCAAGCAACTGGTGGTGTTCCTGCACGGCTACGGCGCCGACGGCAACGACCTGATCGATATCGGCCGCGCCTGGCAGGGCCTGTTGCCGGACGCCGCTTTCGTGTCGCCGCACGCGCCGCGCCCGTGCGGACAATCGCCGATGGGCCGCGAATGGTTTCCGCTGACGTTCCGCGATCCCGACGAACGCTGGACCGGCGTCAACGCCGCAGCGCCGGTGCTGGGGGAATTTCTCGACGCCGAACTCAAGCGCCGCAATCTGCCGCCGCAAGCGCTGGCGCTGGTCGGCTTCTCGCAGGGTACCATGATGGCGCTGCATGTCGGCTTGCGCCGCGCGGTCGCACCCGCGGGAATCGTCGGTTATTCGGGCATGCTGGTGGCGCCGGAACAGCTCGACCCCGAATCGTTCATGGCCGAGATCACCAGCCGCCCGCCGGTGCTGCTGGTGCACGGCGATCAGGATCAGGTCATTCCCGTGCAGGCGCTCATGCATGCCGCGCAGGGCTTGGCCGCGCTGGATGTGCCCGCCGAATGGCACGTTTCGCCCGGTATCGGCCACGGAATCGATCAGGAAGGCCTGCGGCACGGGGCTGAATTCCTCGCCCGGCAGTTCGCCAAATAAGGCAGCACCGCCTGTTAGCCGGCGCCCATCCTCTACTTCACAAGCTTGTCACGCTGCCCTTATACTAGGGCGTTAGCTGCGTGACGGCAGCGTTCCTAGGAGGTCAAGGAGCGTCGCATTTGAACGTACACGTCTCGCCGAGCGGGTTTCCCGCTTTGGTGCTCAACGCTGATTTTCGGCCATTGAGTTACTATCCCTTGTCGCTGTGGTCCTGGCAGGACGCGATCAAGGCGGTGTTTCTCGAACGCGTGAACATCGTTGCCAATTACGATCACGCCGTTCGCTCGCCGACGTTCGAAATGAAGATGCCGAGCGTGGTCTCGCTCAAGACCTACGTGAAGCCTTCGACACACCCCGCATTCACCCGCTTCAACGTTTTCCTGCGCGACCGTTTCGCCTGCCAGTATTGCGGCAGCCGCGACGACCTCACCTTCGATCATCTGATTCCGCGTTCACGCGGCGGCATGACGTCGTGGGACAACGTGCTGGCGGCGTGCTCGCCGTGCAATCTGCGCAAGGGCAGCCACACGATGGCGGAAGCGCGGATGTATCCGGCGCAGATGCCGTTCCAGCCGACGGTGCATCACCTGCACCGCAACGGCCGGGCCTTCCCGCCGAACTACCTGCACGAGAGCTGGGTCGACTATCTCTACTGGGATAGCGAACTCGAGCCGTAAAATTTTCCACTTCCGAATTTGGCTGTGCGTTGCGGGGACGAATGCGTCCCCGCTTTTTCTTCTGCTTGACAGAATCATGACCGGCCCTACTAGATATAGGCGTCACGGTTCTCTAGACCGCAAGTTTTGGAGCTAAGAGGGAATTCGGTACGGCCCCCGTTACTTCGATGGGCCAATGCCGAAGCTGCCCCCGCAACTGTAAGCGGCGAGCTGAAGTCCAAGTATCAAGTCACTGAGACCGCAAGGTCTCGGGAAGACCGGACAGACGCAACGACCCGCGAGCCAGGAGACCTGCCCTGACAGAAGAATCGTCCTCGGGCGGGGTGTCCCGGCAGGTCGTGGCTGAACTGCGCGCGGCTTTCGTCCGTCCGTTTTTCAAACACAACCGCATTGGCCCCTGCCCCAACATTTCGGGGTCCTGCCGATGTCTCTTGCTGCCGACTTTCCGTCCACCACGCCCATCATTCCGCACGCGGCAGCCACCGCGCCATCATCCAGATCCGAACCGGGCTATCAGGTCATCCGCCGCAACGGCGCGGTGACGCAGTTCGATGCCGGCAAGATTTCCATCGCGCTGACCAAGGCCTTCCTTGCCGTCGAAGGCGGCGCCGCCGCCGCGTCGCGCCGTATCCATGAAGCGGTCGAAGCGCTGACAACGCAGGTCGTCGCCGCACTGACGCGCCGTGCCGGCGAAGGCCGCACCTTCCACATCGAGGACATTCAGGATCAGGTCGAACTGGCCTTGATGCGCAGCGAGCACCACAAAGTGGCGCGCGCCTACGTGCTGTATCGCGAGGAACGCGCCAAAGCCCGCGAGGCGGAAAAGGCCGTCGTCGCGCAACCCCTTGAGCCGGCGATGCGCCTGAAGACCGCCAGCGGCCGCGACATCGCGCTCGATTTTGCGCGTGTCGAGGCAAGCGTTACCGCCGCTTGCGAAGGTCTTGAAGGCGCCGATGCCACCCCGATCCTCGCCGAGATCAAACGCAATATCTACGACGGCATCAGCACCGACGAACTGGCGCTCGCCAAGATCATGGCGGCGCGTGTGCTGATCGAGTCGGAGCCGAACTACGCCTATGTCAGCGCCCGGCTGTTGCTCGACAAGCTGTCCGACGAAGTCGCCGCTTTTATTCTCGGCGAGGCCGCCACCGGCAAGGCCATCGATTACACCGAATACTTCCCGGCCTATGTGAAGAAGGCCATCGAGTTGAAGCTGCTCGATCCGGAGCTGGCGCGCTTTGACCTTTCGAAGATCGCCGCCGCCATCGATCCGCAACGCGACCGCGCCTTCCAGTTCCTCGGCTTCCAGACTTTGTACGACCGCTATCTGATCCACAGCGGCAATACGCGCATCGAGATGCCGCAGGCCTTCTTCATGCGCGTCGCCATGGGGCTGGCCATCCGCGAAATCGACCGCGAAGACCGCGCCATCGAGTTCTACCGGCTGCTGTCGTCGTTCGACTTCATGTCGTCGACGCCGACTTTGTTCAATTCGGGCACGCTGCGCCCGCAATTGTCGTCCTGCTTCCTGACCAGCGTGCCGGACGATCTCGACGGCATTTTCAAATCGGTGAAAGACAACGCGCTGCTGTCGAAATACGCCGGCGGCCTCGGCAATGACTGGACACGCGTGCGCGGCCTCGGCGCCCACATCAAGGGCACCAATGGCGCGTCGCAAGGGGTCGTGCCGTTCCTGAAGGTCGCCAACGACACCGCCATCGCCGTCAACCAGGGCGGCAAGCGCAAGGGCGCGGTCTGCGCCTATCTCGAGACCTGGCACATCGACATCGAGGAATTTCTGGACCTGCGCAAAAACACCGGCGACGACCGCCGCCGTACGCATGACATGAACACGGCTAACTGGGTGCCGGACCTGTTCATGCAGCGCGTCAAGGAAGACGGGCCGTGGACCTTGTTCTCGCCGGACGAGACGCCGGACCTGCACGATCTTTTCGGACCCGCGTTCAAGACGGCCTACGAAGCCGCCGAAGCCCGCGCCGCGCGTGGCGAACTCACCGTGTTCAAGGAGGTCCGCGCCGTCGACCTGTGGCGACGCATGCTGACCATGCTGTTCGAAACCGGGCATCCGTGGATCACGTTCAAAGACCCCTGCAACATTCGCTCGCCGCAACAGCATTCCGGCGTGGTGCATTCGTCAAACCTCTGCACCGAGATCACCCTCAATACCTCGGACGACGAAGTGGCCGTGTGCAATCTCGGCTCGGTCAATCTGGTCAATCACGTCACGCCGAACGGACTCAATCGCGACAAGCTGGCACGCACGGTGAAGACCGCGATGCGCATGCTCGACAATGTGCTGGACGTAAACTTCTACACCATCCCTGAGGCGCGCCGCTCCAACATGCGCCACCGCCCCGTCGGCCTCGGCCTGATGGGCTTCCAGGACGCGCTGCAGATCCAGCGCATTGCGACGGCATCCGACGCCGCCGTGGCCTTCGCGGACGAGAGCATGGAAGCCATCAGCTACCACGCGATTTCGGCCTCAGCCGATTTGGCTGCGGAGCGCGGGCGCTATCCGTCCTACGAAGGCTCGCTCTGGAGCCAGGGCGTCTTGCCGATCGACTCGGTTGCCCTGTTGGCCAATTCGCGCGGCGTCACGCTGGAAGCGTCGTTCACGCTCGACTGGAACAGCTTGCGCGCGAAGGTCAGGGCCCAGGGCATGCGCAACTCCAACACCATGGCGATCGCACCGACAGCGACGATCTCCAATATCTGCGGCGTGTCGCAATCGATCGAACCCGCCTATCAGAACCTCTACGTCAAATCGAACATGTCCGGCGACTTCACGGTCGTGAACGAATATCTCGTGCACGATCTGAAGGCCCGCGGCCTGTGGGACGAGGTCATGGTGTCGGATCTCAAATATTTCGACGGCAGCGTCGGCGCCATCGACCGCGTGCCCGACGATCTGAAAGCCGTCTACGCCACCGCCTTCGAGATCGACTCATCCTGGCTGATCGAAAGCGCCGCGCGGCGACAGAAATGGATCGACCAGGCGCAGTCGCTCAACCTCTACATCGCGGCGCCGAACGGCCGGAAACTCGACCAGCTCTATCAACTGGCGTGGGATCGCGGCCTGAAGACGACCTATTACCTGCGCTCGCGCAGCGCCACGCATGTCGAGAAATCGACGCTCAAGGGCACCGACGGCAAGCTGAACGCCGTGTCGTCGGCCGTCATGGCCGCGAGCGAACCGATTATTGTCGAGGGCAAGGCCTGCCTCATCAACGATCCCGACTGCGAAGCCTGCCAGTAGAAGGCACGCACTCACTTCCGTCATTGCGAGGAGCGAAGCGACGCGGCAATCCAGACAGCCACAAACTCGTCAGGAACTGGATTGCTTCGTCGCAAGGGCTCCTCGCAATGACCATTAACATTTAATTCCCCGCACAGCGCGAAACCACATTGGAACTCCCCATGCTCGATTGGTCCGAACCAACATCGCAAAAGCCTGCCGTGCCCGCAGCAGCCCTCCCCATCGACGATCACGCAGCAGGATTAGGCGTCATTGCGCGCGGCGCCGGCCGCGTCAGCGTCGATGAAAAGGCGATGATCAACTGCCGCGCCGACGTCAATCAGTTGCTGCCGCTCAAATACAAATGGGCGTGGGAGAAATATCTCGCCGGCTGCAATAATCACTGGATGCCGACCGAAGTCTCAATGCAGGCCGACATTGCGCTGTGGAAATCACGCGACGGCCTCACCGAGGACGAACGCCGCAGCATCAAGCGTAATCTCGGCTTCTTCGCCGCGTCCGAATCGCTGGTCGCCAACAACATCGTGCTGGCGATCTACCGCCACCTCACCAATCCCGAATGCCGGCAGTATCTGTTGCGGCAGGCTTTCGAGGAGGCCGTGCACACGCACACCTTCCAGTACATTGTCGAAAGCCTCGGCCTCGACGAAGGCGAATTGTTCAACATGTATCGCGAGGTGCCGTCGATCACCGACAAGGCGGCGTGGGCGCTCAAGCACACGCAGCATCTCGACGACCCGGACTTCAAGACCGGCACGCTGGAAGCCGATCAGGCCTTCCTGCGTGACCTCATCGCCTTTTATGTCTGCTTCGAGGGCATGTGGTTCTATACCGGCTTCGCGCAGATCCTGTCGCTCGGCCGGCGCAACAAGATGGTCGGCATCGCCGAGCAGTATCAGTACATCCTGCGCGATGAATCGATCCATCTGAACTTCGGCATCGACGTCATCAACCAGATCAAGGCCGAGAACCCGCATCTGTGGACGCGCGCGTTCCAGGACGAAGTCCGGCAGATGCTGACCGACGCCGCGCAGCTCGAGGCCGCCTATGGCCGCGATACCATGCCGCGCGGCTTCCTCGGCCTGAATGCGGCGCTGTGCGAGCAGTACATGCACTTCATTGCGAACCGGCGCTGCGCGCAGCTCGGCCTTGGACCGGTGTTCGCGGAAACGGATAATCCGTTCCCGTGGATGTCGGAGGCGATGGACCTGAAGAAGGAAAAGAACTTCTTTGAGACCCGCGTCATCGAATACCAGAACGGCGGCGCGCTGGCCTGGGATTGACCTCGACACAGCGGCCACAAATCTGCCATGGCCGGTGCTTCAGCTACGGCCATGGCGGATCACATGACGGACAACAAGACCACGAACGGCGCAATGAACGGATCTTGCCACTGCGGCACCATTCGCTTCACCGTGACACTCGTCGAAGGTCTCGAAAAGCCTCGCCGCTGCACCTGTTCGTTCTGCCGGATGCGCGGTGCCGTCGTCGTGTCCGCCATGCTCCCCGACCTGACGATTACGCAAGGGTCGGAGGCGCTGACGCTCTATCAGTTCAACACCAAGAAGGCCGAGCATTACTTCTGCTCAAAGTGCGGGATCTACACGCATCACCGCCGCCGCTCGAACCCGAACCATTTCAGCATCAATGTCGCCTGCCTCGAAGGCGTCAGCCCGTTCGATTTCGAATGCGTGCCGGTGCTCGACGGCGTCGTGCATCACAGCGACCGGCCGGGCGGCCCGGCCTATGTGACCGCCGGTCTGTTGCGCTACGAGAAGCTCCCGGAGGCCTAGCGGCCCGGCATCATCCGCTGCATCACGCCGTCGCGGCGCACGAAGTAATGATACAGCGCCATCAGCACGTGCAGCCCGACCAGGCCGAGCATGGCGTAGTTCGCCAGCAAGCCGTGGACGTCGCCGGTCCAGCCCCAGCCGGGCGCGCGGGTCGCCAAGAGCTTCGGCAGTTCGAGTCCGAACATCACCACCGGCATGCCGCGGCGCGAGGCATCCATCCAGCCGAGAATCGGCACGACGAACAGCAGCAGATAGAGCAGCCAGTGCAGGATGCGGGCGGTGACGGTCTGCCACAGCGGCACGCCGTCGGCCGGCGCCGGCTCGCCATGGGTCGCGCGCCAGATCAGGCGCACGATCGCCACCGCCAAAATGATGATGCCGAAGGTGAAGTGCAGGCTGATGAGCGTTGTCACCGGCGTGTTGCGGCCGATGTGGGGCATGGTCCAGGCGAAGATGAACTGGGCGATCAGCAGGACGAGGATCGTCCAGTGCAGGACCTTCGCCGTGCCGGTGTAGCTCGTAGCCGCCATTTTCGCCCTCTCCGTCAGCCCTTGATTGGGAACAAACCACCCCTATATGGGTTGCAGTGATGATGTCGAGCCGCAGCGCTCTCGAGCGATGCAGTTCCGTTATCAGCCGCGGCGGCGAAAGCCAGCGCGGAACGGCCACGAATAGCAGGCGACGGCGGATGTACCCGCGCCTTCCCTATCGTGGCCGTAGTCATTTCAAGCTCATTTCTCCACTCATCATGCCCGGCCTTGTGCCGGGCATCCACGCCTTACTTACTGTTTGGCCAAGTCGTGGATGGCCGGGACAAGCCCGGCCATGACAGCTACGCGTTGATCTTGAGCTTTTCCTTGTCGTAGCCCGCCACCCGCTTGTAGCTCTCCGACAGCGCAATCAGCTCTTCCTGGCTGATGACATCGTTGATGTGCCGGAACGGCTTGTCGCCGGTGCGGCGGAAGACCTCATGCAGGATGGCGTCCGGCGGCGCGCTGCGGTTGGCGAGCACGACCTTGCTGGTTTCCGGCAGACGCTTGGCCTCATAGGCCTTGAGCGCGGCGACCGGGTCGGCATTCGCTTTCAACGCATCCGACAAAGCCCGGCAATCGAGGATCGCCTGCGCCGAACCGTTGGCGCCGCGCGGATACATCGGGTGCGCGGCGTCGCCGAGCAGCGTGAGCCGGCCGAAGCTCCAGCGCGGCAGCGGATCCTGATCGACCATCGGATATTCGAGAATGGTGTCGGAGGAGCGGATGAACTCCGGCACGTCGAGCCAGTCGAATTTCCAGTCCGCCATCGCTGGGAGAAAATCTTCCAGCCGCCCACGCCTGTTCCAGTCGCGCGACAGATATTGCGGCGTCTCGATATCGCAGACCCAGTTCACCAGCTGACGGCCTTCGGCATCGACATTGTTGCGGATCGGATAGATCAGGAGTTTCGCGGGATGATGCCAGCCGACGCGGATCATGCTGGCGCCGGACATGAACGGCTTCCAGCGCGTGACGCCGCGCCACATATTGATGCCGGAATATTTCGGCGGGCCTTCGTCCGGATAGAGCTGCTTGCGCAGCGTCGAATGAATGCCTTCACAACTGATGACGGCGGCGCCGCGCTGCGGCGGCAAGGGATTGCCGTTGACGTCGACGAAATGCGCGACCGCCTCGTCGCCATCGTATTCGACGCGCGTGCAGCGCCAGCCCGTCAGCACCTTGTCGGCGCCGGCGCGTTCGACGAAAGCGTCGAGCAGCACCATCTGCAGATCGCCGCGATGGATCGAGAACTGCGGCACGTCGTAACCGGCGAACTTGCCGGCCGGCTCGCTGTAGATGTACTGGCCGTAGCGATTGTAGAAGCAATATTCCCGCGTCGTGACGGCGACCTTGGCCAGTGCCTCTTCCAGCCCGAGCGCGCAGAGTTCGCGCGAGGCATGCGGCAGGATGTTGATGCCGACGCCGACGGCCTTGAGTTCGGACGCCGCTTCGAACACGCGGCAAGCGATGCCGGCGCGATGCAACATAAGGCCGAGCGTCAGCCCGCCAATGCCACCGCCGATGACGAGAATTTCCATTTCAATGCCCTTGCTCGTTTCACGTCCCGGGCTCTTTTATTTTTTGGTTATTCGGTTTCGCGCTGAGCCCACGCCGATTTTGTACCCCAAGCGGCGACCAATGCAAGGAACAGCGATACCAGCGCATCGTAGCCGGACAGCGAAATGCCGAAGATCCGGATCGCCGCCTCGTCGCACCGCACGAGACTGATGCGCTGCAACTGGTTGAGCATATTGTTCACCGAACCGATCTTGTCGATCGGGCCCGAACAATCCGTCGGCCCTTGCCAGAATTTCCACTCGACGCCGGCGTGAAAACTGGCGAGCCCCGTGTTCCACAGCATGAAGCCGAGGATGACCGCGAAACCAAGCACCAGCACTTTCTTCGACGCGCCGTAGGAGGCGCCGAGCCACAACAGCGCGGCCAGCGGAATGCAGACATAAAAGGCCATACGCTGTTCGAGGCACAGCGGGCACGGCGCCAGCAGCATGACGTATTGGGTGTAATAGACCCCGGCCATGGTCAGGACGCCGATGCCGAAAATAATCGCGGCGGCGGACAAGGGCGGGTCGCGGCGGAGGAGAGACAGGGGGTCGGTCATTCTTCGCTTCTGACCCCGGCCCGGAGCGCAGTCAAGTAACAGCGGCGTGCGGGCTGGACGTCGGGAATTTCCACCCTATGTCCGTTACATCAACGAAGGGCGAAACCATGTCTTTTTCAATGTATGACGTCACCATTCCCACGCTCATCCGCGGCCTGACGGTCCTGTCCGGCCTTATCGACAAAGCCGCGGCATTCGCGGCGGACAACAAGTTCGAGCCGTCGAATTTGGTCAACGCGCGGCTGGCGCCGGACATGTTGTCATTGGCGGGACAGGTGCAGCGCGCCAGCGACACCTCCAAGGGGGCGATCGCACGGCTGACCGGCGCGACCATGCCAAGCTTTCCGGATACCGAGACGACACTCGACGAACTGAAACACCGGCTCGCCAAGACCATCGATCTTCTCAAAGCGGTCAAACCGCAGGACCTCGACGGCAGCGACAGCAAGCCGATCGAACTGAAGTTCGGCAAACTCGCCAAGACGTTTCGCGGCGACGAATACGTCATGAAATTTCTACTGCCGAACTTCTTCTTCCACATCACCACGGCGCACGACATCCTCCGGCACAACGGCCTGAAGATCGGCAAGCTGGATTATCTGGGGAGTTTTGAGTGACGGCTCAGATGGCCTGAAATGTGAGTGGTGCCCCCAGCCGGAATCGAACCAGCACACCTTGCGGTACCTGATTTTGAGTCAGGCGCGTCTACCAGTTCCGCCATGGGGGCAACGCTGCGCGGGAATATAGCGGCGGAAACCCGGGGGTCAACGGCCAGATTTTCCTGCGATACCTCGCGTTTTCAGGCCTTTGCCGCGCCTTTGCATCAGAGGCCGCAATTCTCAGCTGTTCGGCCGGCCGAAGGCCGTTTCCATTTCGCGGCGGACCTTCACCGCGGCGTCATTCGGATCGTAGGCCACATCGCTCCATTTCAGCGCGCCACCCTCCGGGATGTCGTTCCTGAGCTTGACGTTGTGCGCGAGGCCGAGCGGCAATAACTCACCTTTCAGCGAGACATCGGCAGGCGTCTGCTTGCCCCAAACGCAAAAGCCGCCCTCGCCGTCCAGCATCTCGCCGGCCTTGAGCGCGCGCTTGGCGGTGGCGACGACGTCGGAGCGAAATCCGGTCGGCGCGCCGGTCGGCTCGTTGCGCAGCGCGCAGCTCGCGACCGAAATGCCGAGCTCGAGCCCGATCATATGAATCGGCCGGTACAGCGCGGCATACTTGCCGCTCTTGTCCGGCAGCATGGCGTATTCCTTGAAGCACTTGCGCGCGTATTCGGTGTCGCCCTCGATCACGACATAGGTGCCGAGCGCGAGATGATGCGGCACATCCTTGCCGTCGCGATAGACCGACGACGTCACTTCCGTGACGCCGGCCTTTTCCAGCGTCCCGCCTTCGCCTTTCGGCTTGCAGATATCGGCGAGTTCAAAGCGCGTCGCCGGCGGAAAATGCAGACCATCGCTTTGCGGCAGCAGACCGGTGGCGTTGCACACCGCCGTCATCTCGATGCCGGACTTGGTGCCGTCGACGAAAGAATTGAACATCTTCGGGTTGATCGATTTGCGGTCGGCGATGTTGAGGTACTTGTCGAGAATGTCCCAGACATTGTCGGGATTGGACTGGTGATAATGCGGCTCATAGCGCGTGCCCTTGCCGGCGCAGATCACCGTGAAGCCCGCGGCACGCGCCCAGTCGACGTGTTCGCAGATCAAGGCCGGCTGATCGCCCCAAGCCAGCGAATAGACGACGCCGGCCGCCTTGGCGCAGCGCGCCAGCAACGGCCCGGCCACCGCGTCGGCCTCGACATTGACCATGACGATGTGTTTGCCGTTCTCGATCGCCTTCAGACAATGATGAATGCCCGCGCCCGGCACGCCGGTGGCCTCGACAATGACCTCCACGCGCGGATCGGCAATCACCGCCGCGGCATTGTCGGTGACAAACGTCGCCCGGCGTTTGTGCGCGTCGTCGAGCGAGCCCGCCGCGTACAAGTCCGACGGCCAGCCCGCGCTGTTCAACTGATGGCGCGCCCGCGTCACATCGAGATCGGCGACGGCGACGACATGCATGCCGGTGGTCAGCCGCGCCTGCGACAGGAACATGGTGCCGAATTTGCCGGCGCCGATGACGCCGACGGTGACCGGCCGGCCGGCCGCGTCACGCTCCAATAATTTGGCGTGCAGGTTCACATTTCGCTCCCAGAATTTTTCTTATTGGGGCAAGCGAAACACAGGCGCCGCGCGGCGACAAGCGCCGCGAGGAATCGCAATTACTGGCAGAGCGCTCGCGACACGAAGGTCTCGTCGCGGCATTCGGCCGCAGGGCCGGTACGGCCCGCCAGCATCGCCTTCGGCGGGCACACTTCGGCGGTCGTCATGTCGACGCTCTTGCCGGTGTCGAAGCCCTTGGCCTTGCACAGCCGCTCGGCGGCGATCGTGCAATCGGGTGCGCCATTCGGCGCGTTGACGCACTTCTCATGGCCCGTCATGACGCGGGCCGCCGGAATGCGCGCGACCGCGCCGGCCGCGTCTTTGGCAGTGTTGACCGTGGTCTTGGCGGCGACGCCAGCCTCGTGACCGAAGTTTTCGACTTCCTTGCCGGCACCCTGGAAGGTGCCGCCGAGATTGCGGTCGAGCCAGTTGGCGATCCCCTGAAAGAAACCGGGCTCTTCCGGCGGCTTGTTCTCCTGCGCCACCGCTACGGCAGACATCAGAAGCGCCAGCGCCAACACAAGCGCGCTCATGCTCACGTGCGCCGAGCGATAATGCCTGGTCTGGAAAAAGTGCGTCCGCATGTGGCCGCTATATCCCTGTCGTCTGCCCGACAGCCGACTCGAACCGTCAGATCAAGTATACCGCAAGCGCGATGCCGATGACGACCACCGCGGCACCCAATGTAACCCAGAGGCCAAGCCGTTTTTCGATGATGTGCCGGGCCTGCTCGCCGTACCGGTGCAGCAGGAACGCCAGCACAAAAAAGCGGCCGGCCCGCGCGATGATCGAAAACAGGATGAAGAGCCAGAGGTTATAGCCGGCAAAGCCCGCGGTGATCGTGACCACCTTGTACGGAATCGGGGTCAGGCCCTTGATCAAAATGATGAAAGCGCCCCAATCGGCATAGCCTTGGCGGAACGTCTCGATCTTGTTTTCCAGGTGGTAGAATTTGATGACCCAGATGCCGACCGAGTCGTAGAGCAACGAGCCGATGGCATAACCGACAACACCGCCAAGCACCGAGGCGACCGTGCACCAGGCCGCCATAACGTAAGCGCGCTGGGGACGTGCTAGCGCCATCGGGATCAGCATGACGTCCGGCGGCACCGGAAAAAACGAGCTTTCGGCGAAGGCGATCGCGCCCATGGTCCACATCGCATGCGGCTTGTGCGCCGCCTCGATGCACCAGTCATACATACGGCGAAGCCAATTGCGTGGCTCTGAAGCCTGAACTGTCATGGGATACTCAAATCAGCGGGAAGTGGCGGTTTAACGACGCTTCTGGATGCGCCGGGATTCCAGGGCCACGACCTTGCGTCGCGGCGCGGCTGGCGCCACGCCTTTTGCCACTTTCGGCAGTTTCTCTGCAATGCCGAACATCTGCTCGCGGCGTAGCATCTCGGCCCAGACGTCGTCCGGGGAGACCCCGGCGTGAACCCACAAAACCACGAGATTGTAGATGAGGTCGGCGCTTTCCCGGACCACCGCATCGGGGCGGCCATCCATGGCGTCGATGACAACCTCGACAGCCTCTTCGGCAAGCTTTTTGGCCATTTTGGCCCGTCCGGCACTCAACAGGCGCGCGGTCCGCGATTTCGTCGGGTCAGTCCCCCGGACGGCGATCACAGCTTCATGGAGCCTGGAGATCGAATCAGCCATTCGGCGACCATATCCGATTTGCCGCATACAACCGGTTAACGAAAAGCCGCCGGAAACGCGTTTCCGGCGGCTTCTTCAGCGTCAGATCGTCGGGCTAGCGGTGCCAGTGATGGCCGCCACCATGCCCACCGACAAAGCCACCGCGCGGGACGTGGTACCCGCCGCGGCCGTGCCAGCCGCCGCCGCGATAGCCGTAGCCGCCGCCATAATACGGTCCGCCGCCATAGTAGCCGTCGTTGTAACGGTCATTGGCAGCCATGGCCGCGATGCCGCCGGCAACAAGGCCGAACATCGCCAGCGCCGCGGCGTTGTTGTTACCGCGATAGCGCCGCCGCGCGCTGATATCCGTCGTGACGGACTTCGACAGCTGATGCGTCGCCTGCGGCGTCTGCTTCGGCGCGGCCTGCGCCGGTGTCAGACCGAACGAGGTGACGGTGACGGCCGCGGCAAGCGCCACAGCGAGAGAACTCCTGAATGTCTTACGCATGTTGATCCTCCACGATCAGACGTCATTGGACGTTTGATCATTCAACGCCGGGCACTCGGCGTTCCTGTGCGACTTCACGGCCATGTGACCCGAAAAGCGCTGCGGCGCAGGCGCAATAAGGCTTTTTCGCGGCCCGGTGGAGCGGGCCGCAACGGGGTCAACCAATGCGGCAGGACAATATGTCGCGCATGAAAATCCATCACGAAAGCACCGATGGTCGGAGAGCCAATATCTTGCTCTTTGGTGCAGCATGCTCTTTGCTGAGCACAGATTAAATTGACGCCGCGCCCTTCGCCCACACTGCCGGGTGCCGGGCCACCATCGAAGAGGGACACGCATGATGAGCGTTCGCCACGCCGGTCCGGCAATAGCCGGGCTTTTCGCTGGACTGCTGATGGCATCTGCGGCTTCGGCCGCCGATACCAGCATCAAGTTCAGCCTCGACTTCAAATTCGAAGGGCCGTCAGCACCGTTCGTCGTGCCGGTCGACAAGGGCTACTACAAAGCCGAAGGCCTCGACGTCACCATCGACACGGCCGCAGGCTCATTGGAGCCGATCAATCGCGTCGCATCCGGCACCTACGACATGGGCTTCGCCGATGTGAACTCGTTGATCAAATTCCGTGATGCCAATCCGGCCATTTCGATCAAGGCCGTCTTCATGGTCTACAACCGGCCGCCCTTCGCGGTGGTCGGTCGCAAGAGCCGCGGCGTCACCACGCCGAAGGATCTCGAAGGCAAGAAGCTCGGCGCGCCGGCGCCGGACGGTGCCTTTGCGCAGTGGCCGATTTTTGTCGAAGCCAACAAGATCGACGCATCCAAGGTGACGATCGAGAACGTCGGCTTCCCGGTACGCGAACCCATGCTGGCCGCCGGCCAAGTCGATGCCATCACCGGCTTCTCCTTCTCGTCCTTCATCAATCTCAAGGACAAGGGCGTCGCCGTCGACGACATCACCGTACTGCTGATGGCCGACTATGGCGTCAATCTCTACGGCAACGCCGTGATCGTGAATCCGAAATTCGCCGCCGAACATCCTGAAGCGGTGAAAGGCTTCCTGCGCGCCCTCGTGAAGGGCCTGAAGGACACCGTGAAGTCGCCGGACGCCGCCGTCGACTCCGTGATGAAGCGCAACGACGTCGCCAAGAAGGCGACCGAGCTCGAGCGGCTCAACATGGCGCTGCGCGACAACGTCGTCACCGCCGAGGTCAAGGCCAACGGCTACGGCGCCATCGACTCGGCGCGGTTCGCCAAAGCCATCGAGCAAATTGGTCTGACCTACAAGTGGAAGGCGACGCCGCCGAAGCCGGACGACATCTTCGATCCGTCCTATCTGCCGAGCGTTGCAGAACGCAAGTTCAACTAGGCCGGCGCATGATCCCGAAAAGTGGGAACCGGTTTTCGGACAAGATCATGCGCGAGTTAAACGAATGAGCGCCTTCGTATCGCTCGATAATGTCAGTCATGCCTACGGCGGCAAAGCTGACGGCAATAAGGCGGGCGGCAATCTTGCGGTCGAAGGCCTGTCGCTCTCGATCGATGAAGGCGAATTCGTTGCCGTGGTCGGCCCGTCCGGCTGCGGCAAGTCGACTTTGATGAAGCTCGCCACCGGCCTGCAATTTCCCTTCAAGGGTGAGGTGCAGGTCGCGGGCGAGAAGGTCACCCGGCCGGTCAAGATCGCCGGCATGGCTTTCCAGGCGCCGACCCTGCTGCCGTGGCGCACGACGCTGGAAAATCTGCTGCTGCCGCTCGAGATCGTGCAGCCGCACCGGCGCGAGATCTGGCGCAAGCGGCCGGAATATGCCGCGCGCGCGAAAAATCTGCTGACCTCGGTCGGCCTGCACGATCAGGGTGACAAATATCCCTGGGAACTGTCGGGCGGCATGCAGCAACGCACGTCTCTGTGCCGCGCGCTGATCCATGAGCCGCGGCTGCTGATGCTCGACGAACCGTTCGGCGCACTCGACGCTTTCACGCGTGAAGAGTTGTGGTGCGTGATCCGCGACCTGCAGGCCGCGCGCAAGATCACCGTGATCCTCGTCACGCACGATCTGCGCGAGGCCGTCTTTCTCGCCGACCGCGTCTTCGTCATGTCGTCGCGCCCGGGCCGCATTATCGCTGAGCGCCGCATCGAACTGCCGCGGCCGCGCGATCTCGAAGTCACCTTCACACAGGGCTTCCAAGACATCGTGCACGAACTGCGCAGCCACATCGTGAAGGCGCGGCAATGATCAGTCCCGCAATGATCACGCGCCTGTCGCCGTGGTTCTTCACCATCGTCCTCATCGTGGTGTGGGAAGCGGCCTGCCATATCTTCAAGATCCCGACCTTCTTCCTGCCGCCGCCGACCGCGATCGCGCAGGCCTTTGTCGATTATTCCGGCCCGCTGGCGCGCAACTCCTGGATCACCCTGGAGACGACGCTGCTCGGCTTCGGTCTGGCCGTCGGCTTCGGCATGCTGCTCGGGTTGCTGGTCGGCTGGTCGCGCATGATTTACGCCGGCCTCTATCCGCTGATGATCGGCTTCAACGCCATTCCGAAAGTCGCCCTGGTGCCGATCCTGGTGCTGTGGTTCGGCATCGGCTTCATTCCCGCCGTGCTGACGGCGTTCCTGATTTCGTTCTTCCCCATCGTCGTCAACGTCGCAACGGGCCTCGCCACCATCGAGCCCGAACTGGAAGACGTGCTGAAAGCACTCGGCGCCAGCAAACTCGACATCATGCGCAAAGTCGGCATCCCGCGCACGCTGCCCTATTTCTTCGGCTCGCTGAAAGTCGCTATCACGCTTGCCTTCGTCGGCTCGGTGATCTCCGAAAGCGTCGCCTCGAACAACGGCATCGGCAACCTGATGCTGCAGGCGCAGGCGCAATTCCAGGTGCCGCTGATTTTCGCCGGGCTCGTCGTGCTCGCGGTCGAAGGCATCGCCATGTACGCGGCGATGGCGATCCTGGAAAAACGAATGACGGGCTGGGCGCAGCGCTCCGGTTTCGCGCAGGCTTAAAGCGGCACAGACTTAAAGCAGAAGCGTCAGGCGGCCGAAGTATTCGCGCGGGCTGTGATCAGCGGCACGAAGTCTTCCGCCTCGAGTTGCTCGCCGTCGCCATTGGGATGCAGCGCCTGACAAATCCGGTCGGCGAGTTGCTCCAGCACTTCGCGGCCGGATCCCTCGCGGATATAGATGCCGCCAAAAACATTATCGAGCTGCGGCAGCGGCGTGTTGTCCCAGACAAGGCTGTTGCCGTTCCATCCCAGCAGGCCGAACTGATCGATGCGCCGTCGCGCCAGCGCCATCACACCGATGCCGGACGCAACCGCACCGGACAGGCTCAACAGGCTCGGGCCGTAGAAGACATCTTCCCATTCCAGCCCCGCGCCCTTGAGCGCGTTGACGGCCAGTTGGCGGTTGAGGCTCTTCTCGCCATAAGACACCAGCGGAATCGGACGGCTGGTGTCGATCTCCGTACCTTCGCCGCGCACCCAGACCACATCTTCTTCCCAGTAGTGGCGGGCATCGACGGGCCGCGTCGCGGACAGGCTAACGACCAGATCGATGTCGCCCTGCCGCAATTCACGAATCAACGGGTCGTAGGAGCCCATGCGGACCTGAAAGCGGGCACCCGGCCATTGCGTGCGGAAGCGCGCCAAGGTGCGCGACAAAATAGTGGCGACGAAATCGCCCGGCGCGCCGATGCGGATCAATTGTTCCGCCATGCGGCCCGGACCGCCGATCTCCATGATCTGGTCGTTGATCGACAGCAGGCGCCGCGCATAGCTCACGGTCATCTCGCCCTGCTGCGTCAGGGAGATGCCCTGCGCGCTTCGGTCGAAGATTTCCTTGCCGAGCAAAAACTGCAGCCGCTTGATCTGCGCGCTAACCGCGGGCTGCGTGATGCCGAGCGACGCGGCAGCTTTGGTGAAGCTGCGCAGATCGACAACCGCGACCAGCGTGCGCAAGAGGTCTGTTGGAATATTGATCATGCCGTCGCCTCACCCCCCCGGGCATCGGCCGTGAAACTAGCCAATTCGTTTGTGTGCCAACTGTATAGCGAACACCACGAAACTGTATCACGTCCCGCATCGCGATCAATTTTTCATGCAACTCTTTATGGTTGTATTTTATAATACTACCCGTACAGCGATAACGTGAAAATGTAGCGAATACAGCTATTTGATGCGTTCAAGTATACTCACGTAGTTGGCCACCGCAGTTCCACCCATGTTGAAAATGCCACCCAGCCGTGCGTTCTTCGCCTGAAGCTGTCCGGCGGAGTCTGTCAGTTGCATGGCGGTCAACACGTGCATCGACACGCCGGTGGCGCCGATGGGATGGCCTTTGGCCTTCAGCCCACCTGATAAGTTGATGGGCAGCTTACCGTCTTTTTGTGTCCACCCTTCCTTGATCGCGCGCGCGCCTTGGCCTTCGGCGGTCAAACCCATGGCCTCATATTCAATGAGCTCCGCCACGGTGAAACAGTCATGCGTCTCGACGAACGACAAATCGTCGAGGGCGAGACCCGCATGCGCAAGCGCCTGCTTCCAGGCCAGCGAACAACCTTCGAACTTGAGGATGTCGCGCTTGGCCATCGGCAGGAAATCCTGCACGTGTTCGGCGGCGCGGAAGGCAACTGCCTTCTTGAACTGGAGCGCGGTCGACACATCGGCGAGCACGATCGCGGCCGCGCCGTCGGAAACCAATGAACAATCGGTGCGCTTGAGCGGACCGGCGACGAAGGGATTCTTCTCGCTCTCGGTGCGGCAGAAATCGTAACCGATATCCTTGCGCATCTGCGCGTAGGGATTGCCGACCCCGTTCTTGTGGTTCTTGGCCGCAATCATCGCCAGCGCGTCGGACTGGTCTCCCCATTTCTGGAAATAGAGACCGGCAATCTTGCCGAAGATGCCGGCGAAGCCGCCATCGATGTCGGCCTCCTCCCGCACATAAGATGCCTTGAGAAGGTTCTGCCCAATTTGGGGGCCCGGCGTTGTTGTCATCTGCTCCACGCCGACGACGAGGACGATCCGCGCCGCGCCGGCCTTGATCGCCCGAATGCCCTGATGCACCGCCGCCGACCCCGTCGCGCAGGCGTTCTCGACGCGGGTGGCGCGCTTGAAGCGCAGGTCGGGCGACGCCTGGAGCACCAGCGACGCGGTGAAATCCTGCGCGGAGAAGCCAGCATTGAAGTGGCCGAGCACGATCTCGTCGACGTCCTTCGCCTCGATTCCGGCGTCGGCCAAGGCCTCGCCGGCGACGCGCACGATCAGGCTTTCAACGGTCTCTGCGGTAAGCTTACCGAAAGGGGTATGGGCCCAACCGACAATGGCTGCGGTCATCGACGTCTCCTCGGATAGTCTGTTGCCGAACTTTGGGCGTAATGGTCGGCGATTGAGCGGGGTGAATCACGCTGTGAGTCACTATAAATAGACCGCGACTTTGCCTCCCGCCGCAGGCTTAGATACCCTAGCATTGCGGCCGATGGAACTCACCCGTTTTGGCGCAACACCTGAACCGGATCCTGTGATTTGACCCTCCGTTCCCGTAGCCTTTTCCTCGGTCTTGCCGCGCTGTCTCTCTTGTCGCTGGCGGCGACCGGGCATGCCCGCGCCGAAGCCCAACTGCTGATCGAGGCATCGACCGGCAAGGTCCTGCACGCCGAGAACGCCACCTACCCGTGGTACCCGGCTTCGGTGACGAAGCTGATGACCATGTACACAACGCTGCGCGCCATTCGCGAGAAGAAGGTCACGCTCAATACGATGCTGACCGTGTCCAAGAACGCGGCGGCGCAGCAGCCGACCAAGATGGGTTTCAAGGCCGGCACCACGCTGACGATCGACAACGCCATGAAGATGCTGATGGTGAAGTCGGCGAACGACATGGCTGTGGCCATTGCTGAAGGCGTCGGCGGCTCGATCGAGGGTTTCGCCGACATGATGAACGCGAATGCGCGGCGTCTCGGCATGTCGCAATCCAACTTCGTCAACCCAAACGGACTGCCGGCAGAGAACCATGTTACGTCGGCCCGCGACCTCGGCATGCTGGCGCGCGCGCTGATCCGCGAATTTCCGGAATATGATTCCTACTGGCACATTTCATCGATCCGTTACGGCAGCCGCGTTTATCGCAACTACAATTCACTGATCGACCGCTATCCCGGCGCCGACGGCATGAAGACCGGTTTCATCTGCGCATCGGGCTACAATGTCGTCGCCTCGGCCACGCGCAACGGCCGTCGTCTGATCGCTGTCATTCTCGGCGCCTATTCCGGCGCGGTGCGCGCGCAGAAGGCGGCGGCGTTGATGGAGCGAGGTTTCAACGGCGGCAGCCTGACGTGGCTGACGCCGTCGCTCGGCACGGTCGATGCGCTGGCGCCGATCGATGCGCAGCCGCCGAACCTGCGGGACGAAATGTGCGGCGGTCATCGCCGCAAACCGGCATCCGAAGACAATGAGGAAGAAGAGCCGAACCCCGACGCGACCGTCGCCAACACCGAAAGCGGCAGTTCGGATGGTCAGGCCTTCATGCTCTCGAGCCTGAAGCCGGCGAACGGCAAGTTTGTACTCGGGCCGCCGGTCGAGACCGCGCCGCCGATCGTCGTCTATACCGGCACGCCGGAAAATCCCGACGCGGCCGCGCAGGCCGTCAGCGCCGCGCCGAAGAAAAAGAAGACCAAGACCGCCAAGGTCACCGCTGAAAAGCCGGCGGCAGCCGAGAAGCCCGCAGCACCAGCCGACAAGCCGAAGACCGCGGACAAGAAGCCGGCCGAGAAGCCGAAGGCCGCCAAGCCGGCAACACCCGCCAAGCCGAAAGTCTCGTCGGCCACGCAATGACCGGCGCCGCGCAAAGCGCCGATCGCCGCAAGCCGGCGATCCCGATTCCGTTGACCGTGCTGACCGGCTTTCTCGGCGCCGGCAAGACCACGCTGCTCAACAGGCTTCTGAAAGACCCGGCGCTCGCCGACACCGCCGTCATCATCAACGAATTCGGCGAGGTCTCGCTCGATCATCTGCTCGTCGAGCATGTCGGCGACAACATGGTGCTGCTGCAAAGCGGCTGCCTGTGCTGCACCTTGCGCGGCGATCTGGTCGACGGCCTGGAAAAGCTGCTGCGCGATCTCGACAATCATCGCGCCATGTTCAGCCGCGTGCTTTTGGAAACCACCGGCCTCGCCGATCCGGCGCCGGTTCTGCAAACCGCGATGGCGCATCCCTATCTCGTGCTGCGCTACCGGCTCGATGGCGTCGTCACCGTGGTCGACGCGGTCAATGGCGATGCGACGCTGAACGATCATGCCGAAGCGGTGAAGCAGGCGGCGATGGCCGACCGGCTTGTTCTCACCAAGACCGACATTGCCGATGACACGCAGCGCGAACGCATTGTCACGCGGCTGCATGCGCTCAATCCGGCAGCGCAGATTCTCGACGCCGCCAAAGGCGAGGCAACACCCGACCGGCTGCTGAACTGCGGCCTGTACGATCCCGAACGCAAAATTCCGGACGTGAAAAAGTGGCTGGCGGCGGAGGCCTATGCCGACGCGCATGCGCACGGCCACGATCATCACCATCACGACGTGAACCGCCATGATGAGCACATCGGTTCGTTCGTCATTACCAGCGATGCCGCGATTCCGGCGGGCACGCTCGACATGTTTCTCGAGCTGCTGCGCGCCACCCACGGCACCAAGCTGCTGCGCGTCAAAGGCATCGTGAAACTTGCCGAGATGCCGGATACCCCGGTCGTGGTGCACGGCGTACAGCACGTGTTTCACCCGACGGCGCGGCTGGAACGCTGGCCGGATGACGACCACCGCACCCGCCTGGTCTTCATCACCCGGGATTTGCCGCAGCGCACAGTGCAGGACCTGTTCGAGGCTTTTGCCGGAACGCCGGCGCCGGACCGCGCCGACCGCGACGCCTTGACCGACAACCCGCTCATTCCCTTTGGCGGACGAGACCGTTAGGCTGCCTTCACATCGTGGCGCTATGACGGACCGTCGGCCAGCACCAAACGAGCCGGCGTCATTGGGGGAAAGCACATGGAACGTCCCTGGCTGCGGAATTATCCGCCGGGCGTGCCCGCCGAAATCGACCCGTCGCTCTATGCGTCGCTGGTCGACATGTTCAATGAAAGCCTGATCAAATATCGCGAGCGGGATGCCTATGTCTGCATGGGCAAAAACCTGACCTACGGTCAGGTCGACGACATGTCGAAGGCCTTCGCCGCCTGGCTGCAGAGCAAGAGCCTCCCGCGCGGCACCCGCGTCGCCATCATGCTGCCGAATATCCTGCAGCATCCGGTGACCATGATCGGCGTGTTGCGCGCCGGCATGACGGTCGTGAACGTCAACCCGCTCTACACGCCGCGCGAACTCGAGAACCAGCTCAAGGATTCCGGCGCCGAAGTCATCATCGTGCTCGAAAACTTCGCCGGGAAACTCGCCGAGGTCATCGCGCGCACCGCGGTCAAGCACGTTATCGTCACCAGCCTCGGCGAACTGCTCGGCCTCAAGGGCTTGATCGTCAATCTCGTCGTGCGTCACGTCAAAAAGCTGGTGCCGCCTTACGACCTGCCCGGCTCTATCTCACTCAAGCAGGCTTTGGCCGCAGGCAACAACGCGACCTTCACACCGCCGAAGATCGTCTGCGATGACATCGCCTTCCTGCAATATACCGGCGGCACCACCGGCATTTCCAAGGGCGCGACCCTGTCGCACCGCAATGTCGTCGCCAACACCTTGCAGGCGCATGCCTGGCTGCAACCGGCTTTGATGGCGGAGCCGCGCGTCGAGCAATTGTTCATGCTGGCGGCGCTGCCGCTCTATCACATCTTCGCCCTGACGGCCTGCGCCAACATCGGCATTCGTCTCGGTGGCTGCAGTCTGCTCATTCCCAATCCGCGCGATATTGCAGGGCTGATCAAGGAACTAGCGAAGTACCCGGTGAACTATTTCCCCGCGGTCAACACATTGTTCAACGCGCTGCTCAATCACCCCGACTTCGCCACGCTGAAGTGGACGCATTTGAAGTCGTCGATCGGTGGCGGCATGGCGGTTCAGCAATCGGTCGCCGAACGCTGGCTCAAGGTCACGGGCACGCCGATCATTGAAGCGTACGGCCTGTCCGAAACATCGCCTGGCCTCACGGCCAACCGGCCCGACATCACCGAATGGACCGGCGCCATCGGTTATCCATTCTCCTCGACCGACATCGCCATCCGCGACGACGACAATAAAGACATGCCCTATGGCGAGCGCGGCGAGATTTGCGCGCGCGGACCGCAGGTGATGGTCGGCTATTGGAACAAGCCGGAAGAAACCGCGCAGGTCATGACCCCCGACAGTTTCTTCCGCACCGGCGATATCGGCGTCATGAGCCCGGAAGGCGTCGTGCGCATCGTCGACCGCAAGAAGGACATGATTTCGGTCTCGGGTTTCAAGGTGTTCCCGAACGAAGTCGAGGACATCGCGATGCTGCAAGGCGGCATCGTGGAATGCGCCGCCGTCGGCGTGCCGGATCAGCATTCCAGCGAGGCGGTGAAACTGTTCGTCGTGAAGAAATCTCCCGACCTCACCGAGCAGGACATTCGCAATTACATGCACGGCAAACTCGCCGGTTATAAAATGCCGAAATACATCGAGTTCCGAACAGAGCTACCGAAGACCAATGTCGGCAAGATCCTGCGCCGCGCGCTCCGGGACGGTGCATGAGCGAATATCTCGCCACCGCCGCCGACATCGTCGCGTTCTGGCGCGACGCCGGACCGGATCGCTGGTTCAAGAAGGACTTTGTCTTCGATCAGACCATCCGCGAGCGCTTCCTGGCGACACATGAGGGGGCAGCGGATGGCAAATTGTCGGCATGGGAGCGCTCGGCCGAAGGCTCCTTGGCCTTGCTGATCCTGCTCGATCAGTTTCCGCGCAATATGTTCCGCGACGACGCCCGAATGTTCGCCACCGATCTGCTGGCCCGCGCCGTCGCCGCCGGCGCCCTGGTCCGCGGTTTCGACGGCCAATATGAGCCGCAGATGCGCAGCTTTTTCTATCTACCGTTCGAGCATTCCGAAGATATGGCCGACCAGGACCGGTCCATTGCCTTCTTCAAGGCGATGGGGAACGCCGATCTGCTGAAATGGGCGGAGCTGCACGCCGATATTATCCGGCGTTTCGGCCGCTTCCCGCACCGCAACCAAATTCTGGGCCGCTCCACCACGCCGGAAGAACGAACCTTCCTCAACAGCGGCGGATTCGGCGGCTGATCTTTACTGTACGCCGTCTGCGGGCTTGCTAGACTTAAGGCAACAGCGGCCGAAGAGCCGCACCTTCAGGGAGGCGGCCTATGCTTACGAAAGCGCTCGTGCGCGCGTTGATGTTCGTCAGTCTGTTCGTGCTGACGCTTGCGATTTCCGGAAATCTTCACGCCCAGCAAGTCAAGATCGGCACGACCGACATCGGCGGCACCGTGACAAGCTCTGTCGGGCCTGAGGCCGGCGTCTGGGTCATCGCCGAGACGACCGACACGCCGACCAAGTTCGCGCGCATGGTCGTCACCAACGACCAGGGCCAGTATCTCATTCCCGATCTGCCGCTGGGCAATTACACCGTCTGGGTGCGCGGCTATGGACTGGTGGATTCGCCGAGGATGCGCGCCAAACCCGGCATGCAGCTCAACCACACCGCCATCGTCGCTCCGAATGCGGCGGCGGCCGCTCATTATTATCCAGCGATCTACTGGTTCACGATGCTGAAGATTCCGGACGCCAGCCAGTTCGACGGCAAAGGCGACATTCCCGAGAAGCTGACGCAGAACGACTGGCTCAGGCAGATGAACAATGTCGACTGCATCGGCTGTCATCAGCTCGGCCAGGAATCGACGCGCACGATTCCTGCGCAGCTCGGAACGTTCGCATCCGGCGAAGAAGCCTGGATGCGCCGTATTCAGTCCGGCCAGGCCGGTGAAAACATGATCAACCGCATTGCCGGGCAATGGGGCGGCGCGCCGTTCAAGTATTTCGGCGACTGGACCGACCGGATCGCTAAGGGCGAATTGCCGAAGACCAAGCCCGAACGTCCGCAAGGCGTCGAACGCAATGTCGTCGTGACGTCATGGGAATGGTCGGCACCCGACAAATACATGCACGATCTGATCTCGTCGGACCGGCGTAACCCCACGGTCAATGCTTACGGTCCGCTGTTCGGCTCGCCGGAATATTCCACCGACAACATGCCCATCCTCAATCCGAAGACGAACGAAGTTTCGTTCTTCAAGATGCCGGTTGCCGATACCGCGATGCCGGTATCGCTCGGACCGGGCCACGCCGGCGCCGTCGAACCGTTGCAGCCCTCGGCCTATTGGGGCGACCGCAAATTGTGGGACACACGCGCCAATAACCACAACTCGATGCTCGACCAGAAAGGGCGTGTCTGGCTCGCCGCTTCGGTGCGCGGCATGGACAATCCGGCCTGGTGCAAGAAGGGCTCGGACAACGAATATGCCAAGGTGATGCCGCTCGATAAGTCGCAGCGTCAGGTGGCGATGCTCGACCCCAAGACGATGAAGTATTCCTTCATCGACACCTGCTTTGCCACGCATCATCCGCAATTCGGCTACGACGCGGACAATACGTTGTGGCTGAGCGGGACCGGCCCGGTCGCCGGCTGGGTCAACACCCGCGTCTACGACGAGACCGGCGATGCAAAGAAGGCCCAGGGCTGGGCGCCGTGGGTGCTCGACACCAACGGCAACGGCAAGCTCGACGACTTCGTCAATCCGGGCCAGCCGGCCGACGCCGCGAAGGACACGCGCATCACCGCGGGATCGGGTCCGTATTCGGTGATGCCGCATCCGACCGACGGTTCGATCTGGTACGCGATCGGCACTTTCGCCGGACCGCCCGGCTTCCTGCGCTTCGATCCGAAGACCAGACTGTCGGAAGTCTACTACATTCCGAAACCCGGCTTCGGCATCCGCGGCGGCGACATCGGCAAGGATGGCGTGCTGTGGGGTTCCGGCTCGAGCGGCCATCTGATGAGCTTCGACCGCCGCAAGTGCAAAGCCCCGCTCAACGGACCGACCGCCACCGGCAACCATTGTCCAGAAGGCTGGGCCTTCTACAAATATCCCGGCCCCGGCTTTGACGGTTTCCCCGACACCAGCGCCGAGGCGAGCTATTACACCTGGGTCGACCATCACAATACGGTCGGCCTCGGCGAGAATGTTCCGATCTCGACGGCCAACCTGAGCGACGGCTTCGTCGCGCTGGTCAACGGCAAGATGGTGTCGCTGCGTATCCCCTATCCGATGGGCTTCTACGCCAAGGGTTTGGACGGGCGCATCGACGATCCGAATGCCGGCTGGAAGGGCCGCGGCCTGTGGAGCACCAATGGCGACCGCACGCCCTGGCTGATGGAAACCGGCAAGGGCTCAAGCCCCCGGGCCATTCACATCCAGGTCCGCCCCGATCCGCTGGCGAACTGAGGATCGCGCAACAAAGGCCGGGCCGCTCTCGCACTGCGGGAGCGGCCCGGTGCGTTTGAGACGCTGAAAATCGACGACCCCTAGCCGCAACCAAAGGCTTTAGCGTAGTCTACCGCGGAAGCGGCCGCATCGGGGGCGCGACCAGCCGCAACTCTAGGGAGACACTATGCGACACATTCTTTCAGCCACCATTTTCGCTGCCACTTTTGCCCTCGCCGGCAGCGCTTTCGCGCAGGCGCCGGCCGGTTATCCGGCCGACTACGGCAAAATCGTCGACGCCGCGAAGAAGGAAGGCAAACTCGTCATTTATTCGACGACCGACGCCGTGTCCGCCAATCCGCTCGTGAAGGATTTCGAGGCGACCTATCCGGGCATCAAGGTCGAGTATTCCGATTTGAACTCGACCGAGCTCTACAACCGCTTCATCGCCGAAGCCGCCGCCAATAACGGCACCGCCGACCTGTTGTGGTCGTCGGCGATGGATCTGCAGGTGAAGCTGGTCAATGACGGCCAGGGCCTCGCCTACCCGTCGCCGGAAATCAAATCGCTGCCGAAGTGGGCGGTATGGAAAGACGCGGCATACGGCACGACCTATGAGCCGACCGCCATCGTCTACAACAAGCGCCTCGTTCCCGAAGCTGATGTGCCGAAGGATCACGCGGCGCTGTTGAAGCTGCTGGAAACCAAGGGCGACGCCTACAAAGGCAAGGTCACCGCGTACGATCCGGAACGTTCGGGCGTCGGCTATCTGTTCTGCAACGAGGACATCAAGAACTTCCCGGCGGCGTGGGACCTGTTCAAGGCCATGGGCAAGACCGGCGCCAAGTTCTACACCAGCGCCGGCGCCATGATGGAGCGTGTTGCTTCGGGCGAACATACCATCGCCTACGGTATCTTCGGCAGCTACGGCTTGGCGCGATCCAAGAAGGACCCGAACATCGGCGTCATCCTGCCGTCCGACTACACGATGGTGACCTCGCGCGTCGCCTTCATTTCGAAGGGCGCGAAGAACCCGAACGCCGCCAAGCTGTTCCTCGACTACATGCTGTCGAAGCGCGGCCAGGACGTGGTTGCCAAGGCCGATCTCTATACGCTGCGTGACGACATCGACGGCGAAGCCACGGTCAAGGCCGTGACCAAGGCGATCGGCGACAAGGCGCGTCCGGTGCCGATCGACCAGACGCTGCTCGACACGCTCGACCAGACCAAGCGCCTTGCCTTCCTGTCGAAGTGGCAGAAGGCGAAGAAGGGCGAGTAGTTGACCGACAATCTCTGTCATTCCGGGATGGCGCGAAGCGCCAGACCCGGAATCCAGGGGCTGATGTTTTAGTGTTTCTGGATTCCGGGTTCGCGCCTGCGGCGCGCCCCGGAATGACGGGGTAAGGGGCCGGGCGAATGCCCATTGTTGCGTACCGATTTCTGGTTCTCGGCATCACCGCCATCGCCGTGGCGATGCCGCTATCGCTGGTGTTCTACCAGAGCTTCCTGACGGCGCCGTTCTTCGATCCGTCGGCCAAGGCGAGCCTCGCCGCCTATTCCTTCGTCTTCGACGACAGCGACTTCTGGCAGGCCTTCTGGACCACCATTGCCATTGCCAGCGGCATGGCGGCCATCGCGGTGCCGCTCGGCGCCCTGCTCGCCTTCCTGATGGTGCGCACCGACGTCCCGGGCAAAAAATATCTCGAGCCGCTGCTGCTGATCCCGATTTTCGTCTCGGCCGTGGTCATCGCCTTCGGCTATGTCGTGGCCATCGGACCGGTCGGCATTTTCTCAACCTTGGCGAAGGAAACCCTCGGCTTCATTCCGTGGAATCTCTATTCGATCTGGTCGCTGATCATCATCGCCGGCCTGACCCACGTGCCGCACGTCTATCTCTACAGCGCCGCGGCGCTGCGCGGTCTCGGCACCGATCTGGAAGAAGCGGCGCGCGTCTCCGGCGCCAATCCGTTCCGCGTCGCCATCAATGTCAGCCTGCCGATGATCATGCCGGCGATTCTGTTCGCCGGCGTGCTGGTGTTTTTCCTCGGCTTCGAACTGTTCGGCCTGCCTTTGGTGCTCGGCGACCCGCAGGACGTGCTGGTGCTGTCGACCTATCTCTACAAGCTCACCAACAAGCTCGGCGTGCCGTCCTATCAATTGATGGCCGTTGTCGTCGTCGTCATCATCGCCGTCACCGCGCCGCTGGTGTTCATGCAGCGTCTGCTGCTGCGTCAGGCACAGCGTTACATCTCGGTGCGCGGCAAGGGTCAAAAGACCCAGCCGCTGCGGCTGCACGGCTGGCGCTGGTTCGCGCTCGGCGTGATCGCGCTGTGGCTCATGGTGACGGTGGTGGTGCCGCTGTTCGGCATCACGATGCGGTCTTTCGTCAGCACCTGGGGCGAAGGCGTCAAGCTGCGCGACGTGCTGACGCTCGACCACTACCGCGAACTGATGGACTACCCGAACGTCATTCGCGGCATCGTCAATACCTTCGGCATCGGCGTCATTGGCGGCGCGCTGGCGGTCGCCTGCTACACCGCCATTGCGCTGGCGGTGCACCGCTGGAATTCCGGCTGGACGCGGCTGGTCGATTACATCGTCATGGTGCCGCGCGCCATGCCCGGTCTGATCGCCGGCCTCGCGCTGCTCTGGGTGTTCCTGTTCGTGCCGTTCCTGTCGCCGCTGAAATCGACCATGGCGTCGATCTGGCTGGCCTACACCATCGTCTGGCTCGCCTACGGCATGCGGCTCGTCTCCGGCACGTTGTTGCAGGTCGGCCCGGAGCTGGAAGAAGCCGGGCGCGTGTCGGGCGCCAGCGACCTTCAGGTGAAACGCGACATCACCGTGCCACTGATCAAATACGGCATGCTGGCGAGCTGGCTGCTGATCTTCCTGATTTTCGTGCGCGAGTACTCGACCGGCATCTATCTTCTGGGGCCCGGCACCGAAGTCATCGGCTCGCTGCTGGTGTCGCTGTGGGGCACCGGCGCGGTCGATCTCGTGTCCGCTCTTTCCGTTGTCAACGTGGTTATGATCGGCGCCGGCCTGGCCGTCGCGATCCGGCTTGGAGTGCGTTTGCATGGCTGACCTTATCGTCAAGGATCTCAAGTTGCGGCTCGGCGACAACGAGATCCTCAAGGGCGTCTCCGTCAGCGTGACGCCGGGACAGGTGGTAGCGCTGCTCGGCCCCTCAGGCAGCGGCAAGACCACGCTGCTGCGCGCCATCGCCGGCTTGGAAGTGCCGCACTCCGGCTCAATCGGCATCGGCGACAAGGTGTTCTTCGACGCCGCGCGCAAGATCGACCTGCCGGCGGAAAAGCGTGGCCTCGGCCTCGTCTTCCAGTCCTACGCACTGTGGCCGCACCGCACCGTGTTCGACAACGTCGGCTATGGCCTGAAGCTGCGCAACGTGCCGGCGGACGAAATCAGGACGCGCGTCGGCAAGACCCTCAGCCAGATCGGCCTCGGCCATCTCGCAGAGCGTTTCCCGCACCAGCTGTCCGGCGGCCAGCAGCAGCGCGTCGCCATCGCCCGCGCGCTCGTCTACGAGCCGCCGGTGATCCTGCTCGACGAGCCGCTGTCGAATCTCGACGCCAAGCTGCGCGAGGAAGCGCGCGCCTGGCTGCGCACACTGATCGTCACGCTCGGCCTGTCGGCCATTCACGTCACGCACGATCAGGTCGAAGCCATGGCCATTGCCGACAAGATCGTTCTGCTCGACGGCGGCACCATCGCGCAGGAAGGGCCGCCGACCGCGCTCTACAATGAGCCGGCGACGCAGTTCACCGCCGAGTTCATGGGCAGCAACAACAAGCTCGAAGGCACGTTGGTTGAAGTGTCGGGTGGCAAAGCGGTCATGGATGTGTTCGGCGAGAAGCTCACCGGCCTCGCCCGCACCAAAGCCGCGCCCGGCTCCAAGGCCGTAGGCATTATCCGGCTCGAACGCGTGCAATGTTCGCAAAGCCCCGGCCCGAACCGGCTGAAGATGGAGCTAAAGGCGCCGATGTATCTGGGCGAACGCTGGGAACTCGTGTTCACGCGCGAGAACCTCACGGTGCGCGCCTACGCCAATGCGCCACTGCCGCCGGGCGACTGCTACGTCGAGTTTCCGCCAGACGCGTTGTGGGTGTTTTAGCTGGTTGTCGTCCCCGCGAAGGCGGGGACCCAGCGCTTTTAGCAAACAAACCAGCGCTTTTAGCAAACAAATAAGAGCTGGATGCCCGCCTGCGCGGGCATGACAGCGGAGTGAGACAGCGATGTCAGCGGACTTCCACGGCGTCTTTCCCTATCTCGTCTCGCCCATCGATGCGTCGGGCCGCATCAAGACCGACGTGCTCGGCAAATTGTCCGACGACCTCATAAAGGCCGGCGTGCACGGCCTGACACCGCTCGGGTCGACCGGCGAGTTCGCCTATCTCAATCGCGCGCAGCGCGAGACGGTCGTAAAGACGACCATCGAGGCGGCGCACAAGCGCGTGCCGGTGATCGCCGGCGTCGCCTCGACCTCGACCGCCGACGCCATCGATCAGGCGAAGACCTACGAAAAGCTCGGCGCCGACGGCATCCTCGCCATTTGCGAAGCCTACTTCCCGCTCAAGGACAATCAGGTCGAGGCTTACTTCCGCGCCATTGCCGACGCCGTTTCCATTCCGGTCGTGCTCTACACCAATCCGAATTTCCAGCGCAGCGATCTGACACTCGACGTCATCGCGCGGCTCTCGGAACACGCGCGCATCCGCTACATCAAGGATGCCTCGACCAACACCGGACGCCTGCTGTCGATCATCAACCGCGCGCGGAAGATGAAAGTGTTTTCGGCATCGGCGCACATCCCTGCGGCGGTGATGCTGATCGGCGGCGTCGGCTGGATGGCAGGGCCGGCCAACATCGTGCCGCGCCAGAGCGTGAAGCTTTACGATCTGTGCAAGGCGCAGCAATGGACCGAGGCCATGGCCCTGCAGCGCGAGATGTGGCGCGTCAACGAGGCCTTCGCCCGCTTCAATCTGGCGGCCTGCATCAAGGCCGGGTTGCAGATCCAGGGCTACGACGTCGGCGACCCGGTGCCACCGCAAGCGGCCCTCAGCGCCGAGGACCGCAAGGTGGTCGAGGGGATTTTGGCGAGCGTAAAGAACCTCACGTGAGGCGATGGCTTTTCTGACCCTCCCCTGGAGGGGGAGGGTCGATTGGCCGAAGGCCAATCGGGGTGGGGTGAAACCTGAAAGTTCACCCCCTCCCGTCTCGCTTCGCTCGCCGACCTCCCCCCTCCAGGGGGAGGTGAAGCAGGAAGCCTGATGTTAACGAATCCTTGCTACGCCAAGGTATGGCTCTGCCGTCGTTCGTCTCCCGGTCGCCGGCCCGGGACGAACCAGCCACCGCGACCGGCTCGAATGATGCGGCACACCCGCGTCGACGCGCTGCCGCGCGCATATATGCGCGCATCAAGGCGATCCTCACCGAAAAGAGCGAATCCCGCATCGCCCAGCTGGTCGCCGGCAAGGCATTTCTGGTGCGCGTCGCCAGCGCCGGCCTGGCGCTCGTCTCACAAGTCTTCCTCGCGCGCTGGATGGGCGCCTTCGAGTTCGGCATTTTCATCTATGCCTGGACCTGGGTGCTGATGATCGGCGCGCTCTCTGACCTGGGCCTGTCGTCGGCGGCAAAGCGCTTCATTCCCGAATATGCCGAGACCAAAGCCTACGATCATCTGCGCGGCTTCCTCACCGGCTCGCGCTGGCTGTCGCTCGCCATCGCCACCGGCATCGGCACTGTGGGCGCGCTCGGCGTCTGGCTGATGGCGGCGCATCTCGATCCCTACGCCGTCGTGCCGCTTTATCTCGCCTGCGCGGTGATCCCGATCTACGGCCTGGTGCAGACTCAGGCTGGCATCGCGCAATCCTACGACTGGCCCAATCTCGCGCTGATGCCGTTCTTCGTCTGGCGGCAGCTCGCTATGACGGCGATGATGGGCGCGGCTTACCTCCTGGGCGCACCGACCGGCGCGGTCATCGCCATGATCGTCGCCGCGGTGACGACATGGGCCGTGACGCTCGGCCAGATGGTCGTGCTCAACCGCCGCCTCAAGGACAAGGTCGAACCGGGTCCGAAAATTCACGAGCCGCGCGTCTGGCTCGCGACCTCGCTGCCGATCTTCATCGTCGAAGGCTTCTACCTGCTGCTGACCTATGTCGACATCCTGATGCTGGAGCATTACCGCTCGCCGGATGAAGTCGCGGTCTACTATGCCGGCGCGCGGCTGCTGGCGATCGTCGCCTTCGTCTATTTCGCCATCGCCAGCGCGACGACGCACAAGTTCACACAGTATCACATCGCCGGCGACAGCAAGCGCCTCGCCTCGTTCTTCGCCGAAACGACCAAGTGGACCTTCTGGCCGTCGCTCGCGGTCTGCGGCGGCATTCTCGCGTTCGGCAAGCCGCTGCTCGGCCTGTTCGGCGGCGATTTCGAAAGCGGCTATCGCGTGATGTTCATTCTGTCGGTCGGCATGCTGGCGCGCGCCGCGGTGGGCCCGGCGGAGCGACTCCTCAACATGCTCGGCGAGCGCAAGCAGTGCGCCGCGATTTACGCCGGCGCCTTCGCGCTCAATTTCGCGCTGTGCATGGCGCTCATTCCGCGCATCGGCATCGACGGCGCCGGCATCGCCACGTCAACGGCCTTGGTTTTTGAATCGATCATGCTCTACGTGATCGCGAAACGCCGCCTCGGCTTCCACGTGTTTATTCTCGGCGGCGGGCGATCTTAACGATTGCACCGTCATTGCGAGGAGCGC
>CAIYTE010000057.1 GCA_903929045.1 uncultured Hyphomicrobiales bacterium | reverse complement strand
GTCGGGATTGTCCATGATCGCGAAGACGGCGTCGATCACTTCGCCCAGATTGTGGGGCGGAATATTGGTGGCCATGCCGACCGCGATGCCGCCAGCGCCATTCACCAGCAGATTCGGGAAGCGGGCGGGCATGACGACGGGCTCAAGCCCGTGCATCGGCGCATTCTGTTCTCGATGACCGAGAACGGCTATACACCCGACAAATCCTATGTGAAGAGCGCCCGCATCGTCGGCGACGTGATGGGTAAATATCATCCGCACGGCGACTCCGCGATCTATGACGCCCTCGTGCGCATGGCCCAGCCCTTCTCCATGCGCCTTCCGCTGATCGACGGGCAGGGCAATTTCGGCAATATCGACGGCGATAACCCGGCGGCGATGCGCTACACGGAATCGCGCCTGACCGATCTCGCCAAGCTGCTGCTCGACGGCATCGACGAGGACGCGGTCGATTTCCGCCCCAGCTATGACGGCACCAATGAAGAGCCGGTGGTGTTGCCGGCGGCATTCCCGAACCTGCTCGCCAATGGCTCGACCGGCATCGCCGTCGGCATGGCGACATCGATCCCGCCCCACAATATCGGGGAGTTGTGCGACGCCGCGCTGCATCTGATCGAAACGCCAAACGCGCGCAGCCGCACGCTCTTGAAATACGTCAAAGGCCCGGACTTCCCGACCGGCGGCATTGTCGTCGATGCGGCCGAGACCATCGCCGAGGCCTACACCACCGGCCGCGGCTCGATCATCATGCGCGGCAAGGTCGCGTTCGAGACTTTGCGCAAGGATCGTGAAGCGATCATCATCAGCGAAATTCCGTATCAGATTAACAAGGCGACGATGGTCGAGCGCATCGCCGAGCTGGTGCGCGACAAGAAGATCGAAGGCATTTCCGATCTGCGCGACGAGTCCGACCGCGACGGCTATCGCGTCGTGATCGAGCTCAAGCGCGATGCCGAGCGCGACGTCGTGCTCAATCAGCTCTACCGCTACACGCCGCTGCAATCGTCGTTCGGGGTCAACACCGTGGCGCTCGACGGTGGCCGTCCGCTGGTGATGACGCTCAAGGACATGCTGTCCGCCTTCGTCGCGTTCCGCGAAGAAGTCGTGTCGCGTCGCACCAAGTTCCTGCTCAACAAGGCGCGCGACCGCGCCCACATCCTCGTCGGCCTCGCCATCGCGGTGGCGAATATCGACGAGGTCATCCGGCTGATCCGCGCTTCGAAGGACGCCAACGAGGCCCGCGAAGCCTTGATGGCGCGCGAATGGCCGGCGGCGACCGCGGCTTCGCTCATCGAACTGATCGACGATCCGCGCCACAAGGTGAGCCCGTCCGGCACCGCGCGGCTGTCGTTCGAACAGGCCAAGGCCATTCTCGATCTGCGTCTGCAGCGCCTCACGGCACTGGGCCGCGAGGAGATCGAGGAAGAACTCGACAAATTGGCCAAGGAGATCGCCGACTATCTCGAAATTCTGCGCTCACGCGCCCGCATCCAGTCGATCATCAAGGACGAGCTGACGGCGGTTCGGAACGAGTTCGCCACGCCGCGCCGCACCGAAATCGCGGAAGCCGCCGAAGATATGGACGACGAGGATCTGATCCAGCGCGAGGATATGGTCGTCACTGTTTCGCATCTCGGTTACATCAAGCGCGTGCCGCTCTCCACCTATCGGGCGCAGAAGCGCGGCGGCAAAGGCCGTTCCGGCATGCAGACGCGTGAGGAGGATTTCGTCGCCCGGCTGTTCGTCGCCTCGACGCATACGCCGGTGCTGTTCTTCTCCTCCGCCGGTCAGGTCTACAAGGAAAAGGTCTGGCGGCTGCCGCTGTCGGCGCCGCAGGCGCGCGGCAAGGCGCTCATCAACATCCTGCCGCTCGATACCGGCGAGACCATCTCGACCATCATGCCGTTGCCCGAGGACGAAACGACCTGGGGCGATCTTGACGTCATGTTCGCGACCAAGTCGGGCAATGTCCGGCGCAACAAGCTGTCGGACTTCGCCAAGATCAGGCCGTCCGGCATCATCGCCATGAAGCTCGATGACGGCGACGCCATCATCGACGTGCAGATTTGCACGGAGAAGGACGACGTGCTGCTGACCGCCGCCGGCGGCCAGTGCATCCGTTTCGCCGTGCCGGAAGTGCGCGTGTTCGCCGGCCGCAGTTCGGACGGCGTGCGCGGCATTACGCTCGGTCAGGACGACAAAATGATCTCGATGTCGATCCTGCGGCACAACGAGGCGACGTCGGAAGAGCGCACGGCCTATCTCAAGCGCGCCAGCGCCATCCGGCGCGGCACCGGCGGCGAGGAATTGCCGGCGAGCGAGCCGGACGATACGGCGGAGGCTGGCGCTACGATCGAACTCGGCGAGAAGCGTTATGTCGAGCTGTCGGCGGCCGAGCAGTTCGTGCTGACACTGTCTGAGCGCGGCTTCGGCAAGCGCTCGTCGTCTTACGAATACCGCACCACCGGCCGTGGCGGCAAAGGCATCGTCGCGATGTCGCTGACCGCCAAGACCGGCAAGATCGTCGGTTCGTTCCCGGTGGAAGAGAGCGATCAGGTCATGCTGGTCACCGACGCCGGCAAGCTGATCCGCACCACGGTCGCGGGCATCCGCATCGCCGGACGCTCGACGCAAGGCGTGATCGTGCTCAACACCGCGGATGACGAGAAGGTGGTGTCGGTCGAGCGGTTGAGCGAGGACGAGGCGGAGTAGGCGCTTGTCATGCCCGCGAAGGCGGGCATCCAGCGCTTCTTCATTCGTGGTAACAAGAGCTGGATCGTCCGCCTGCGCGGACGATGACAGTGTGGCAGACAATCGATGAACTACCAGCTCTTTTCCGCCTTCCTGCTGCTGACCATTATTCTCGTCCTGACACCGGGCCCGATCGTCACGCTGACGATTGCGACCGGCGCGACGCGCGGTGTCCGCGCCGGACTGATCACGGTGGCCGGTGCGACCGCCGGCAACGCGCTGCTGGTCGGCGGCATCGCCTTCGGCTTGAGCCTCGTCATCGCTTATGCGGCTGTCATCTTCGAATGGCTGCGCTGGATCGGCGCGGCCTATCTCGTCTGGCTCGGCATCCAGTCTTGGCGCAGCGCCGGCAAAGAGACCGAGGTCGCAGCCCCGCGCGGGCATGTCTATTTCCGCCGCGGTTTTCTGGCAGCCATCACCAATCCGAAGACCATCGCTTTCTTCACGGCGTTCCTGCCGCAGTTCATCGATCCGGATTTACCGGCGGGGCATCAGCTCGCCGTGATGTGCGCGGTGGCGGTGACGATGGCGTCGCTCACCGATTGCGGCTGGGCCGTCATTGCCGGCGCGGGCCGCAGCTTCTTCCTGCGCAACGCCAGCGCCAAGTGGCTTGGCCGCATCTCAGGCGTCGCGCTGATCGGCGGCGGCGTGTGGCTGTCGCTGGCGCGCCGGCCGGGCTGAGTTATTTCGCGCCTGCTTTTTCCAGGATCGCCGCCATCTCCATATAGCCGCGGCCCTGCGCCAGTTTCAGCGGCGTGGTGCCGTTGCGGTCGGCGAGATTGACGTTGGCGCCGGCCTTCACCAGCGCGTCGAGCGAGGCGGTGTGACGCTTGCCGCCGTCGCCGAGCACGATGGACTCGATCAAAGCCGTCCAACCGAGAGTGTTGACGTGATCGAGCGGCGCCTTGGCCGCGATGAGGGTGCGCACGACTTCGTCATGGCCGAGATGCGCGGCGGCGATCAAGGCCGTGCCGACGTAAGGGCTGGTGATGTTGGTTGCCTTGCCGCCATTCGCGAGCGCCAGCTTGAGCATCGGCACGTCATCGGCAACCGACGCGATGGTGACGATGTCGTATTTCTGCGCTTCGAGCGTGTTCGGATCGGCGCCGCCCTTGATGAGCGCGACGGCTGCCGGGCCCTGGCTGCGGTAGATTGCGACATGCAGCGGCGTGCGGGCGTAACCGTCCCGGGCGTCGACCGGCGCGCCGGATTTCAGCAGTTTCTCGATTTCGGCGGTGTCGCCTTTGGCGGCGGCCGCGTGCAGACCAGTATAGGCGGCGATCTCGGATGCCGAGGGTGGCACCTGCGCCGACATGGGCGTTGTCATCGCGAGCAGAACGATAAGCCAAGCCGTTTTCATATTATTCCGCCTTCAAATTGAGAGACTCGACGATCGGCCTCCATTTTGTTGCTTCCGTGGCCATGTGCTCGGCGAGCGCTTGCGGTGTACCGCCGCGCGGCTCCGCGCCGAATTTGGCGAGCGCCGCCGCCATTGCTTCGGAGCGAAGCGCGGCATTCGTGGCGGCATTGAGCTTGGCGATGATGTCCGGCGGCGTGTCACGCGGCGCCAGCAATGCGGTCCAGGCGCCGACTGTCAGCTCAGGATAGCCGGCCTCGATCAAAGTAGGGACATTGGGCAATTCCGTACTGCGTTTGGGACCGGCAATGGCGAGCGCGCGCAAGCGGCCATCCTGGATGAACTGCAACGAAGTCGCGACCGGATCGAGTGTCATCTGCACTTCGCCGGCAACGACGCCCAAAAGAGCAGGTCCGCCGCCTTTATAAGGCACGTGCATGATCTCCGTGCCGGTCTGGCGCTTGAACAACTCCGCAGCAAGATGCGGCAGTGTGCCGGCGCCGCCCGTCGAATAATTCAGCTTGCCCGGATTGGCCTTGGCGAAGGCGACGAGGTCGGCGACCGATTTGAACGGCACCTGCGGATTGACGACGAGAAGCTGTGGCGTTTCGGCGATCAGCGCGATGGGCGCAAAACTCGACGCGTCGTAGCCTGCGCTCTTGTAGATCAGGGGGCTCATGATGAGCCCGCTCGCCGCCGAGACCATCAACGTATAGCCGTCGGGATCCGAGGTTGCGGCCTGGCGCGAGCCGAGCGTGTTACCGGCGCCGGGCCGGTTCTCGACGATGACAGGCTGGCCGACATTGAGCGAATTGGCGAGCAGGCGCGCCATGATGTCGACCGGGCCACCGGCGGGCGTCGGCACGATGATCTTGATCGGGCGAGAGGGATAGCTGTCGGCGAAGGCGGATACCGCCCACAGCACGGCGGCGGCCGCGAAAAAGGCCCGGCGCATGGATGTCTCCCAAATGGGATCTCGTGTCCCTTGGGGTCAGCCTAGCGCGCGGGCCGCAAGCAAACTACTAAGTCAAGTTACTGGGGCAGCCGGTCCGTGGTGACGAGGCGGATCTTCGGATTGCCGACCGAGGTGCCGACGCAGTTGAGGTACGGCCAGGCCTGCTGGCTGCACTGCTTGAGCGTGGCTTCGGCGGGCTTGTCGAGCGGCCCGGCATCGACCGGCGCACCCGGCAGGATAAAGGTGATAAAGGCCGCGATGGCGGCGGCGGAGATGATGGCTGAGATCGCTTTGAGCATGACTTTCCCCAATCCTTGAAGGCTCGACTTTTCAGTCGCTCCCGCCCGGCTCCAGGTTCAAACGTCGCAGAGGGTTCGCCGCATTAATGCACGGCAACCGAAAAGGTTCGGGAGGGCGGTGGGGCGGCCCAACAGCTACCTTGCGGGGCGCAAAACGGCGGGTTAGACCCCAAATATGCCGAGAACTGCCCTGTATGCGGGGTCTTTTGACCCGGTCACCAACGGCCACCTCGATGTGGTCGGCCACGCCGTCGGGCTTGCTGACAAGCTTGTGATCGCCATTGGCGTGCACCCGGGCAAGGCGCCGTTGTTTTCGACCGAAGAACGGCTGGCCCTGTTGCAGGAGACCTGCGCGCCGCTGGCCAAGGCGGCGAAGTGCGAACTGGCCTGCGTGACGTTCTCCGGGCTTGTCGTCGAGGAGGCCAAGCGGCTCGGCGCCACCATTCTGATCCGCGGCCTGCGCGACGGCACCGATTTCGACTATGAAATGCAAATGGCCGGCATGAATGAGGCCATGGTGCCGGCGGTACAGACCGTGTTCCTGCCGGCGTCTCCGCTGGTGCGCCCGATCACGGCCACATTGGTGCGCCAGATCGCGGCCATGGGCGGCGATGTTTCTTCTTTCGTGCCGGCGTCCGTCGCGGCGCAACTGAAAACCAAATTCAAGAAATAGCTTCAGGAGATGTCATGATCCGCATGCTCGCTTTCGCGCTGGCGCTCGTCTGCGCCGCTCCGGCTCTCGCGCAGGCGCCCGCGCCCGATCCGCAGAACACCGTCTATCTCGACACGGGCAAGGGCCGCATCACCATCCGTCTGCGCAACGACCTGGCGCCGCAGCACGCGGCGCGCATCAAGCAGCTGGCGCGCGAGGGCTTCTACAACAACGTGCCGTTCCATCGCGTCATCGGCGGCTTCATGGCGCAAACCGGCGACGGCCAGTACGGCAACGGCACCGGCGGCTCGAAGTATCCGCCGCTCAAGGCCGAGTTCTCGTCCGTGCCGTTCACGCGCGGCATCGTCGGCATGGCGCGCACGTCGGATCCGAATTCGGCCAACTCGCAGTTCTTCATCATGTTCGGCGACGCGCCGAGCCTGAACAACCAGTACACCGTGATCGGGCAGGTCACGACCGGCATGGACGTCGTCGACAAGCTCAAAAAGGGTTCGTCGTCGGACAACGGCTCGGTCACCGACCCCGACAAGATCGTGAAAATGACCGTCGCAGCCGACGCGAAATAGGGCACACCATGCGGTCAGCGGCGGCAGGAATGCTCGCGCTGCTGCTGACGTCGGCGCCGCTTCAGGCCGATGATACGTCCCCGGTCGGACCGGCGATCCACGGCCCGCTCGACACCATCAAGGACCTGCAGGATGCCTTCAAAAAATGCTGGGTTTGGCCCGATGCGGCCGACGTCGGCTCCGGCATGGACATCACGGTTATCGTCAGTTTTCGCCGTAACGGCGAGATTTTCGGTGGCCGCGTGAGCTATCAGACACCTAATGTTTCCGATGAGGAACGTTCGGTCTATGCAGCGGCTCTGGCTGCCACTATCAAACGCTGCTCGCCGTTACCGCTGTCCGACGGCCTGGGCGGCGCCATTGCGGGACGGCTCTTCAGTTTCCATTTCATCGACAATCGAAAACGACGAAAGGCATAATCTCATGGCAAGGCCGGAAGACACGCTCACCCTCGAAACCACCCAAGGCAACGTCGTCATTGCGATGCGGCCCGACCTTGCGCCCGGCCACGTCGCCCGCATCAAGGAACTGGTGAAGGAAGGCTTCTACGACGGCATCGTTTTTCACCGCGTCATCGACGGCTTCATGGCCCAGACCGGCTGCCCGCACGGCACCGGCACCGGCGGCTCGGGCAAGAAGCTCAAGGCCGAGTTCAACAAGGAGCCCCATGTGCGCCGCACCGTGTCGATGGCGCGCGCCGCCAGCCCGGACTCGGGCGACAGCCAGTTCTTCATCTGCTTCGACGACGCGACCTTCCTCGACGGCCAGTACACCGCCTGGGGCAACGTCATCGAGGGCATGGAAAATGTCGACAAGATCAAGAAGGGCGAGCCGGTCTCGAACCCCGACAAGATCATCAAGGCGTCGATGGGGGCCTAGGCTTCCAACGCCAGCGCAAACTGCACAATGCTGTCATGCCCCGCGAAGGCGGGGCATCCAGCAATTTGCCTGAATATGGGCTGGCGCATTAAGTGCTGGATCGCGCGCCTGCGCGGGCGATGACGTTAGGCACCGATGAAAACTGATCTCTTCGACTTCGACCTGCCGGCCGACCGCATTGCCTTGCGGCCGGCCGTTCCGCGTGACGCGGCGCGGTTGCTTGTGGTGAAGCCGGGGCAGGCGGTCCAACCGCCGCTCATTCCCGCTTCCGCGGTGACGAGCGGAAAGGAATGGGACGACAAGGGCGTCGCCGACCTGCCGGATCTGCTGCGGGCGGGCGACTGCCTTGTCGTCAACGACAGCAAGGTGATCGCGGCGCGGCTCAAGGGCCGGCGGATCGGCCGCTGCGAGGCGGAACCCGGCATCGAAGCAACCCTGCACAAGCGGGTCGATGGCTCGACCTGGAAGGCCTTCATCCTCGGCGCCAAGAAGGTCCAGGTCGGCGATACGCTGCGGTTTGGCTCGGAGGGGCGGGTCTGCTTCCTCGATCAGCTCGATGCTCAAGTTTCACATAAGGATGAAAGAGGCGATGTAACCCTTTCATTTTCCTTCCATGGTCCGGTGCTGGATCAGGCCATTGAAGAGCGGGGAGCCATGCCGCTGCCGCCCTATATCGCCTCCAAGCGGGCAACCGACGAGCAGGATAAATCCGATTATCAGACGGTATTCGCCAAACCTGAAGGCTCCGTTGCCGCGCCGACGGCCGGCCTGCACTTCACGCCGAGCCTGCTGGCGCGGCTGGCGGCCAACGGGGTGGCCCTGCACAAGGTCACGCTCCACGTCGGAGCCGGGACGTTTCTGCCGGTGAAGGTGGACGACACCGCCGAGCACAAGATGCACGCCGAGTTCGGCATTCTGACCGCTGAGACCGCCGCGGCGCTCAACGCCGCGCGGGCCAAGGGCGGCCGCATCGTCGCCGTCGGCTCGACCGCCTTGCGGACGCTGGAAACGGCGGCGGGCGACGATGGCCGGTTACGGGAGTTCGCCGGCGACACGGCGATCTTCATCACGCCCGGCTACCGCTTCAAAACCGTCGATCTGATGCTGACCAACTTCCACTTGCCGCGCTCGACCTTGTTCATGCTGGTGTCGGCCTTCAGCGGCCTTGAGACGATGCAGCGCGCCTATGCGCACGCGATCCACAGCGGCTACCGGTTCTATTCGTACGGGGACGCGACCCTCCTGTTCCCGGCCACATCGCAGGTATAGGCTTCACGTGCGAGAACCTGACCGGAAAAATCCGGCGGGCCGCATGTCCTCGGGAGGGACGCCAATGTCCAACATCACTGAACAGAGCCGCCGCAAATTCCTGCAATTCATGGCGGCCTCGCCGCTGTTTGCTTCGTCGGCGCTGGCCGGCGAACTGCCGGAAATTCCGATCAAGCCGACCGATCCGATCAACTGGGCGCCGCTGCAGTCCGCCAAGCTGATCAAGTCGCCGAAGGACGCCATCAACGTCTTCGACTTCGAGGCGCCGTGCCGCGTGAACGTGCCGCCGTCGCATTTCGGCTACATGGCGTCGGGCATCGATGATGAAGCGACGTTGCGGGCCAACCGCGAGGGCATGCAGAAATTTCAGCTGCGCCCGCGCCGTCTGGTGGACGTCAGCAAGGTCGACATGAGCGTCGATATTCTCGGGGTGAAGTATCCGACGCCGATCGTTCTGGCGCCGGTTGGCGGCCATCGCATGTTCCACGACGAGGGCGAGATCGCGACGGCCAAGGCGGCCAAGGCCGGCAACCACATGCAGATCCTGTCGACGTCGACGACGACGGGCGTCGAGGACGTCAACAAGGCGCGCGGCGAGCCGGTCTGGTACCAGCTCTACGCGTCGAACAGCTGGGATGTGGCGAAGGCGCTGGTGGCGCGGGCGGAAAAATCCGGCTGTCCGGTGGTCGCGCTGACCGTGGACCGCTCCGGCGGCCGCAATCAGGAAACGCTGTTCCGCCTGCGGCAGACCGATACGCGCAATTGCGATACGTGCCACGACCGCTCGAGCCTCAACGCCAATCAGGCGCGGCGCTCGATGTACGAGGGCATCGATCTTAGCAAGCTGAAGAACACCCAGTCGTCAAACCTGAACTGGGAGTTCGTGAAGCGGCTGCGGGATTCGACCAAGATGAAGGTCGTGCTCAAGGGCATCTTGGCTTACGAGGACGCAATTCTTGCCGCAGATGCTGGGGTTGACGGGATTATCGTGTCGAACCACGGCGGCCGCAGCGAGGACAGTGGCCGCTCCACCATCGACGCGCTGCCGGAGATCGTGGACGCCGTGAAAGGCCGCATGCCGATCCTGGTCGACAGCGGCTTCCGTCGCGGTACCGACATCGTCAAGGCCATGTGCATGGGCGCGACGGCGGTGTGCGTCGGCCGGCCCTATATCTGGGGCCTTGGCGCCTTTGGCCAGCCGGGTGTCGAGCGCGTGCTTGAACTGATGCGCGAGGAGTTGTACGGGGCCATGCAGCAGGTCGGCGCGCCGACCATCAAACATCTGGTGTCCGCGATGGTGCGCCGGGCTTAATCAGCCCTCGTCATTCCGGGATGGCGCCAACGGGTCCGGCCCCAATTGGGCCGGCCCGATGACAGGCTCCGCGCCAGACCCGGAATCCAGAGCGACGGGGTATCTCTGGATTCCGGGTTCGCGCTCACGCGCGCCCCGGAATGACGAAAGTGGATATGAGCGCCAGCGGACCTTTCTCCTTCAAGCTGATCGCCACCGACGGCGCCGCGCGCCGCGGCGCGGTGACGACCCCGCACGGCCGCATTCAGACGCCGGCCTTCATGCCGGTCGGCACGCAGGCGACGGTGAAAGGCCTGCATCCGGAAGCGGTGCGCGACACCGGCGCCGAAATCGTGCTCGGCAACACCTATCATCTGATGCTGCGGCCGACTGCCGAGCGCATCGCGTCGCTCGGTGGCCTGCACAAATTCATGAACTGGGACCGCGCCATCCTCACCGACAGCGGCGGCTTCCAGGTGATGTCACTGTCGCAACTGCGCAAGCTGACGGAGCAGGGCGTCACCTTCAAATCGCACCTCGACGGATCGATGCACGATCTGACGCCGGAGCGCTCGATCGAAATCCAGGCGCTGCTCGGCACCGATATCACGATGCAGCTCGACGAATGTTTGCGGCTGCCGGCGACGCGCGACGAGATCGACCGCGCCATGCAGCTGTCGTTGCGCTGGGGCGAGCGCTCCAAGCGCGCTTTCGAGAGCCGGGCGCGGGAAGGCTATGCACTGTTCGGCATCGTGCAGGGCGGCGACGACGTCGCGCTGCGTCAGCAGAGCGCCAAAGCGTTGGTCGATACCGGCTATCACGGCTACGCCATTGGCGGGCTTGCGGTCGGCGAGCCGCAGGACGTGATGCTCAGGATCGTCGAAGAGACGACGCCGGCACTGCCGGCCGATGCGCCGCGCTATCTGATGGGTGTGGGTACGCCGCATGATCTGCTCGAAGCCGTAAAGCGCGGCGTCGATATGTTCGATTGCGTCATGCCGACGCGCAATGGCCGCCACGGTATGGCCTTCACGCGCTTCGGCTCGATCAATCTCGGCAATGCGCGCCACGCCAACGATCCCCGGCCGCTGGACGAGGAAAGCCCGCATCCGGCGGCGCGGACCTACTCGCGCGCTTATCTCCACCACCTGACCAAGGCCAACGAGATGCTCGGCCAGGTGCTGCTGTCGACCATCAATATCGCCTACTATCAGGCGCTGATGGCCGGCATGCGTGGTGCCATCGAAAAAGGTGGTTTTGCTGCCTTTTACGCCGCTACCATGATCGGCTGGGAGCGCGGCGACATAGCAGCATTGTAGGCCGCTTTCCGGGGTTGCTCGCGCCTTCGCCGGGGGTTATTCACCCTGCGAAAATACGGAAAGGCCTTCAATGACCCTCGGACCTGAATTCTTCGCCAAGCGCAGCAAGCCCAAGTTCAAGCTGCCGCCCGGCGGCACCGACGCGCACTGCCACGTCTTCGGCCCCGGCGCGGTATTTCCCTATTCGCCGACCCGCAAATACACGCCGGAAGATGCGCCGAAGGAAACGCTGCGCGCGCTGCACGATTTTCTGGGCATCGACCGCGCGGTGATCGTGCAGGCGAGTTGCCACGGCCTCGACAACGCGGCGATGATGGATTGCCTCGCCTGGGATACCAAGCGCTATCGCGGCGTCGCCATGGTCAATGACACCGTCACCGATAAGGAGCTCGACGCGCTCAACGCCGGCGGCGTTCGCGGCGTGCGCTTCAATTTCGTCAAGCATCTCGGCGGCATGTCGGACATGAACGTGTTCAACAAGGTCATCGACAAGGTGAAGGGCCGCGGCTGGCATGTCGTGCTGCATCTCGACGCCAAGGACATCGACGAACTGTCGGCCATGATCCGCGGACTGCCGCTGCCGTTCCTTATCGACCATATGGGCCGCGTGCCGGCCAAGGATGGCGTCGAGCAGAAGCCGTTCAAGACCTTGCTCGAACTCGCCAAGCTGGAGAATTGCTGGATCAAGGTCTGCGGCTCCGAGCGCATCGACTTCCCGCCCTACGACAAGGCGGTGCCGATCGCGCGCAAGATCGTCGAGACCATTCCGGATCGCGTGTTGTGGGGTACCGACTTCCCGCATCCGAATGCGAGCCACGAGGCGAACGAAGGCGAACTCGTCGATCTCTTGCCGCACATCGCGCCCGATCCGAAAGTGCAGAAGCTGTTGCTCGTCGATAATCCGGCGAAGCTCTATGGCTTCGGCGCCTGAGATTGCGGTCAATAACAAGAAACGACCGAAAATAAATCTGACCTGTATCCGTGGAGGATAGACTGATGACGTTCTTCAAACTCGCACGCCGCACCGCGCTGGTCGCGCTGCCCGTGCTGGCGCTGGCAACGGCGCTTCCGGCGCAAGCTGCGTATCCGGAAAAGCCGATCCGTCTGGTGCTGCCGTTCGGCGCCGGCGGCGTCGCCGACGTGACGGCGCGTATTCTCGCCGACAAGCTTGGCGAGAAATTCGGCCAGCGCGTCGTGGTCGAGAACATGCCGGGCCCCGGCGGCATTGCCGCTGCCCGTGCGGTGATCTCGGCGCCCGCCGACGGCTATACGATGCTCTACGTCACCAACGGCACGGCGATCAGCGTCGCCAGCTTCAACAATCTGCCGTTCGATCCGGTCAAGGATCTGTCGATGGTGTCGCTCGTCGGCACTTTCGATCTCGTGCTCGTCGTCAATCCGGATTCGAAGTACAAAACGCTTGAGGACTTCCTGAAGGACGCGCGGGCGAACCCGGGCAAGCTCAACATCGGCAGCATTGCGGTCGGCAGCACGCAGAACCTCGGCGCCGAATTGTTCAAGTCGGTCACCGGTCTGAACGTGCAGATCGTGCCCTACAAGAACTCGTCGGATATCGTCGTTGCGCTGCTGCGTAACGACGTCAGCATGATGGTCGATTTCCCGCCGGCGGTGCAGGGACAGGTCAACGACCGCAAGCTGAAGATTCTCGCCACGTCGGCCACGACCAAGTCGCCGCTGTCGCCGGAAATTCCGCCGGCCGCGGATGTCGGCGCCAAGGGCTACGAGGTGCTGTCGTGGAACGCCGTCGGCATGCCGAAGGGGACGCCGAAGGACATTGTCGATCGCATGAACAAGGCGATCGGTGAAGTCATGGCGATGCCGGAAGTCAAAGACGCCTACGCCAAGGTTGGCGTGGTGGCGAAGTCGTCGACGCCGGATGAACTGTTCAAGCGGCTCACCGCCGACATCAAAAAGTGGGACGACGTCATCGTGAAGGCCGGCATTCCGAAAAAGTAAGCCGCCAGAACGCGACACGTTTCAAAGCCCGCTCCTGCATGCAGGGGCGGGCTTTTTGCTGTGCGGGTTACGGCCCGCCGTAGAGCCAGGCGATGCCGTCGCGCGCCTGTTCGGGCGTGCGGCCGCCGACCGCCATGTCGCGCAGTTCCGCGGTGACGCCACGGGCGTGGTAAAATTCGCCGTAGACCCGCGCCATGATCTGCGTGCGCGCGGTGCGCAGATAGCGGTCCTGCTCATAGGCCTTGAACGCCGCCGGCAGATCGTCGGGCTGCGCCGCGACTTTCTCAGCTAAAGTCACGGCGTCCTCGGTCGCCATACAGGCGCCTTGTGCGAGGTATTGCAGCATCGGATGCGCGGCATCACCAAGCAGCGTGACGCGGCCATGAGTCCAGTTCTTGACCGGCTCGCGGTCGCACAACACCCACATCCGCCAGGTGTCGATCAACTCAAGCAGGCGCAACACTTCCGGCCGCAGGCCCTTGAAGTGATTCCACAGCAGGTCCTTGCTGCCTTCCGCGTTCCAGCCTTCCTCGTAGTGGTCTGAGTGAAAGACGGCGACAAGATTGTAAAGCTCGCCGCGGCGCAGCGGGTAGTGCACGAAATGACAGCGCGGACCCGCCCATAAGACAACGTCCGGACGCCAGAGATCCTCCGGCACCTGTTCGCGCTTGAGCACGCCGCGGTAGGCGATGTGACCCGAGACGCGCGGCTTGCCGTCGCCGACAATACGTTCGCGGATCTGCGACCACATGCCGTCGCAGGCGATCAGCGCGCTGCCGTCGACGCGCTCGCCGTTTTCCAGCGTCAGCGTGACATGGTCGCCGCGATCCTCGTAACCATCGACGCGGCGGCTGGTTTCCAACGTGATCAGGCTGCTGGACTGGCAGGCCTTCAGGAACGTCGCGTGAATATCGGCGCGGTGCGTCACCGCGTAAGGCTGGCCGAACTTGTCCATGAACGGCTTGTCGAGCGGGATGTTGGTGATCAGCTTGCCGGTGACGGCGTCGCGCATTTCCTGCGACGGCGGGATATGGGCGTCCGCCAGTATGGCGTCCTTGAGCCCGAGTTTTTCCAGCACGCGAAAGATGTTGGGCCCGAGCTGAATGCCGGCGCCGACTTCACGGAATTCCGAGGCCTGCTCGAACAGGCGGACGGCAAAGCCCTTTTGCGCCAGCGCATAGGCGGTCACCAGGCCGCCAATGCCGCCGCCGGAAATGAGAATGGGGCGTGTCGGTGCGGCCATCTTGCTTGCAGCCATTGGCTGTTTCCTCGTTACGGTTTTTTGCCACGATAAGGTGCCGCGCCCAAAAGTAAAACCCGCCGGGTTTGAGCCGGCGGGCTGACGCAAACGCGACGGTGCGCAACGCTTACGAGGGCAGAGACTATTGGGTCGAAAGAGGAATGGAGGTGTTGGAGGCCTCGCCGCAGGCATCGCACTCCCAGTGGTGACGGATTTCCCCACCTTCGACGAATTCCGACATCAGCGGGGCGACCATCAGGTCGCCGCAGTGCGGGCAGTGAGCGGGCGCGGCAAAGGCGCGAAGGGCGGAAAGCCGGGCCGTGTCGATGCGGGCGTGACGGTGTCCGTGCATGTCGAGGGCCTCCTGTGTTGTGTCGCCGTCCATGCCCGTTGAGTAGCCTCCAACCATGGCGGGGGTGCGACCGTTCGGTGGAGCTGTGGTGTCCGGAACGATAAGATTGGATGACAGAGGAAGCCGCGTCAGGACGTGAACACGCTTTCGACGATTTAGTTAAAACCGCAGCAGACGTGGCACTACTGCGCCGGCGCGGTGGGAGTCTTCTGCCCGTCCAGCCATTCCTGGGTATCCGCGAGCGCGATCAGCGCGTTCTTCATCGTCATCAGACGTTCGTATTCGGGCCCGGTCGTCATCGGGTCCTTGGCGCGCGAATCGCATTGCGCTGCCCACTGACGCAGGCCATCGGCGGAAATGTTGGTGTTGATGGCGGCACTTTTCATCAGACGCCTCCGACCGCGCGTAGGACCTCATTCGAGGCCCCGATTTCTGCGCTCCCAATAAGTCGGAAATGGGAAAAAAGTTCACGGGGCAGGGCCGGAAGGTTGGCGATTGCCCCGAAAACTCTGCTAAAGGGGCGCGAAGGCCCCACCAGCCCGAACAGGAATGAAATGTCGAAACAGGCGATGCGCGAAGAGACCGAACGGCTGATCCGCGAGGCGATGGAGAAGAAAACTCTCTCGATCAAGCAGGGCGATACCCGCATTGAAACCAAGTGCGGCAAGTGCGGCACGCTCAATAAAGTGTCGATGGCGCCGGGCCAGTCCCGGGTCGAGTATGCGTGCAAGGACTGTGGCCATAAGCAGAAGACGCTTTAGGCCGCAGCCGGATTTAATGAATCGGATATTTCAGATCGGATCGTTTTAGATCAGATCCTGCGCGATGACCGTCATCAGCGCGCCCTTTGACAGCGAGATTTTCGGGCGGTGGCTGCTGCGCTCCGGGGCGTCGTGCGGGCTGCGCGATTTTTCGAACAGAACCGCTCCCATATTTCCGCCGTGCAGCGTCAGGTCATATTCGTCGCAGGTCGCAGCGATGGCGAGGCCGATCGAGGCGAGGTGTGCCCGGCGATAGCAGTAGATCGCAAGCATGGCGCGAACTTCGGGTCCGACAGTCGCGACCAGTTCGGCCAGACCGTGCGGATTGGAACGGTACAGTTGCCCGAGCACGCTCTCAGGCACAGGACAGGCTTCTTCGTTCAATTGCATTTCACACTCCGTCCCCCGACAATGGTTACGATTGCAGGGAAATCGTTAACAAAGTGGAAACTGTAATTGTCTGCCGTGCGCGGTCCTGAAGTTCCCGCGCTCCGCTCAGGCCCGGACGACGCCGAACATGTTGACGGTGCAAAGCGCGTTCAAAATCGGGCTTGCTTCGATGGCCGGCTCCAGCGGCGCGAGCAGCCTGTAAACTGACCCCGGCGTGAAATTGGGAAACAGATTGACCCGCCGGTGGAACGTTGTCTTCCATCCTGTCGCAGAGAAAATGTCGATCATTTCGCGGGTGCGGAAGCTGTCTTCGCCGGCGTGACGATAACTGGGCGTGAACTCGAGCAGTTTGCGGACCAGATTGTTGCCGTTGGGTTCGAGCACGACCATTTTGCCAGTGATGCGCGCTAATGACCGCAGCACCTCCGGCGTTTCCTTCTTGATATGATGCAGAATGCCGATGAGATAAGCGCCGTCATAGTGCGCCATCGTCCCGTAATCGAGCTTCAGCAAATCGGCCGCGGTGAAGTTAACGTGAGGGCCCGGAGATTCCTTGTTGGCGCGCTCAACGGCTGCGGGGGCGAGATCGTAGCCGTCGATCTTGCGATAGTTGCGGGCCAGGGTTTCGTTGGCGAAGGCGCCGTCGCCACAGCCGTAGTCGAGAATATGCCCGTCTTGCGGAATGCCGAGTTCGTTGCCGATATCGACGGCCATGTTCCAGAGGCGGAGGCGGACGTGGCGCTCGACGTCGGCGCTGCTGTACATCGCCTGGCCGTAACTGACTTCGCCCGCCCGATTCCAATAGACTTCAGGGTCGCCGAGGTGCTGCTTTGAATCCTGCGTCATTCAACCGTCTCTTGCCCGCGCGTTGTGGACTGGCGTCAGGCGTCCGGTCTTAGAGCCCAACTGCGCCCGTCTTATACGATCCGGGAGGGCGGCAAGGGAAGGCAGCCTAACCGCAAATGCAGAAAGGGCGGCTCCATTTCTGAAGCCGCCCCGACCGCGTGAATTGATCAGTTATATTAGCGCCAGTGACGGCCGCGCCAGCGGCGATCGCCACGCCAGCCACCGCGCCAACCGTAGCCACCGCCGGTGTGCCAGCAACGGCCCCAGCGGTTACAGACCAGACGAACCTGCTCGACCGGTGTCGAGGCGCCCGGGGCGACGGGGGCCACAGGCATGGCAGAGGCCGAGGCAGCGAGTCCGACGGTGAACGTCGCAGCGGCGATAGTCAGTTTGACGATGTGCATGTGCACTCCCTAGGTTGCTAGCTACCGGTAAGCCCCGAAAACCGAAAAGGTTCCATTCGGAGCAAATTATCTTCTGTTTTTCCCGGTAGCCATACGGCTAAGGCCATTTCTCGGCTTTCGCCAGTGAATTGGCCGCCGTTTTAATGGTTAAACACGGAATCTCACCGCCAAAGGCATCGCGGCGGTAAGAGGGTGCATGGAAGAACGACGCAAATATCCCCGCAAGGCGCTCAAGGCCGAGGCCCGAATTCCAACTGGTGCCTTTGCCGAAGCCTTCCGCTGCCACGTTCTGGATGTGAGCCCGGCGGGCGCCCGTGTCGATGCGCGGGATATCGCGCTTCCGAGGCAGTTCAAGTTGCTGCTCGACAAGCAGGCCGGCATCACCCGCAATTGTGCAGTGATCTGGCGCGACGCTTTTACGGTCGGCGTCAAATTTTTGCCGTCGGCAGTGTCGTGAGGGAGCCGACGCGCCTTGAGGGCTCAGCCTCGGGCTCTATCGGCCTTGGTTTTCGCGACATAGACAATCGCCAAAATGACGGCGGGAATTCCGAACGCGACGAGCATATTCAGCATTTGCCGCTCCTTGCTTGATCCCGGACTCATTAGAGCGGTAACGGCCATCGCGCGCAAGTTGCGTGACGGTCATTTGACCCTGCGACCCTTCCAAACCCGATGCGCTACAGTTGGCCCATGTTGTCCGGCGATAACCACGGGACCGAAGCCGTCGCGGCGCTCAAAGCTTGGCTTTGCGAGGCGAAAACCAAGGCGCCGAAGTGGCCGATGACGGTCCAGCCGGGATCTTCTGCGTCCTTTCTGAATTCCTCAAAGCCAAACGTTTTGTCGCCGCGCTCGAAAATATCGACGCACCTGTCGTGACGCTCGTTTTCGATGCTCTGATGAACAAGTGACCTATGGAGCATGCGAGACACCATACGGGTGTGCGAAGCGACTCTGAAATGCGCCGTCAGGTCTCTGCGTCCAAAGAGGCTGTGTCGCTTCTGGACGCTCCCGAAGGAGCGCGCGCGTCAAAGACATATTTCAGTATTTTGTTACCTCTCCAAAATGAAACGAGGCTTCCGAGAGGTAATATATTAACGCGAGCAAGTGAAAAACGCGTCGCGTATCAGTAGAAATACTGAGTATCGAATCTACCATCTCTCATCTTAGAAAATGAGCGCCAGGCCGCTTGAGGCTTGTCTACTCAAGCCAGTTGCGAGCGCTAAGCTTTCTGGCCGGACGCGGCATAACCAAAGCGCAGATTGAACCCCACGCATGTTGCGTGAACGCAAACTCATGACTCAAGGATAGCTATGCTGAAATCCGCAGTGCTGAAACGTTCGATCGTGATTCACAAACACAAAACAAGCGTCAGTCTCGAAGAGGACTTTTGGTCGGAGCTGAAGCAGATTGCGCACCGGCGCAAGAACACGCTCAGCGACCTTGTGAGCGAAATTGACCAAGGGCGCAGCCACACCAATCTGTCGTCGGCAATTCGCGTGTTTGTGCTGAACGCTTGCCGTCAGAGCGAGACCATCAGCGCGTAATTATCGAACCTCCGCTACTCCAGCGGACGGGGCCCGGTCGCTTTTGACCCCCGTCAGGCGGCCGGGCACTCACATCAGATCGCAACTGCCGAACGAAAACACACAGCCGGTGACTTGGCTGGTGAAGGTGCTCGCTACCAATCTGCGTTTGCAATTTGATCTTCGAGCGCGCGCGAGACCGGACCAACAAGAGAAGACAATATTACCGAAGTGGTCTCATCGCACCACTGAGAATCGGAACTCGGTGATAGATTACCCCTCGCTGGTAGGCCGATGTGCCTTCCAGAAATGGCCGGCGGTATTCCCTGCCGGTTTTCTTTGCCGGGGGCAAAATGGCGCAAGCCTTTCAATCCGACGCCTGCGAACGAGAAGTTTCGATTGAGGTTGAAGAGGTTTTTTGGACGAAGCTTGAAGACATTGCTGAGCGTATGGGACTCGCCACCGAAAAATTGATTGAGAAAATCGACCACATAAAAGGCGATTACAATTTATCTTCGGCAATCCGGGTTTTTGTCGTCGGCGCTCTGCCGTTGCCGACGCAGCATTAAAAGAAGGGCGGCGTCATCCGCGGCACTGAAGTTCGTTTTGCAAGAGAACCATCGTCCTGCGCACGCCCCATTTTTCACCAATCTGAAACATGCGTCCCGTTTCAACAAAGCCCAACGACAGGTGAAGCTTAAGCGATGCTTCGTTTTCCGCATCGATGGCTCCAACCATAACGCGGAGCATTCTTTTTCGGGCTTCGTCAATCAGGGATATTAGAAGGGCTCGTCCAACACCTTTGCCCCTGGCATCTGCCGACACGTAAACTAGGTGTTCTACGGTATTGCGAAAGCCCTCATACGGTCGAAACGGTCCAAAAGACCCGAAGCCGAGTATGCCGTCGTCTTCCGCAACGAAAACCGGAAAGCCATTTTCCTGGCGTTCAAGCAGCCAGGCCCGCCGGCTGTCTTCGCTGACCGGCTTCTCCAACCATATTGCAGGGGCATTTGCGATTTCGTGATTCAAGATTGCCGTGATTGAGGGCACGTCTGAAACTGTGGCGGCTCTGATTTTCATGACGATTTATAGGTGAACGGCTAAAGACGTAAAAAGCCCCGAAGGGATTGTCCGCGCGCGCATGCCGGCGAACATCGTGAAACATAATTCCGACTAAGTCTTTGAAAGACTTGGTGAGCGCGCCGGGACTCGAACCCGGGACCACCTGATTAAAAGTCAGGTGCTCTACCAACTGAGCTACGCGCCCTCAACCAACGGACGATGACGGTCCGGAAAGCCGCGACGCGCTTGCGGGCGGAACGGCTGGGGCGGGGTTTACGGGCGCAGCCATGCCCGGTCAATAGGTGGCTGCCCGATAGTTCAACTCGCGCAAGCCCCGAAATTTGTTACATTATCGCGCTAACACCCTGTCACGTTCGGCCCCTCGGCCGAGCCTGGAGCCTTAAAGCCATGCCCATCGTCAACCGCGTCGCCGATCTGCACACCGACATCACCGGCTGGCGGCGGGACCTGCATGCGCATCCGGAACTGCTCTACGACGTCCACCGGACAGCGGCGAGCGTGGCTGAGAAGCTCAAGGCCTTCGGCTGCGACGAGGTCGTGGCCGGGATCGGCCGGACCGGCGTGGTCGGCGTCATCAAGGGGCGGAAAGGTGGCTCCGGCAAGGTCATCGGCCTGCGCGCCGATATGGACGCGCTGCCGATCGAGGAGGCCAACGACCTGCCGTACAAGTCGACCGTGCCCGGCAAGATGCACGCCTGCGGTCACGACGGCCATACGGCGATGCTGCTCGGCGCGGCGCGCTATCTGGCCGAGACCCGCAATTTCGACGGCACGGCCGTTGTCATCTTCCAGCCGGCCGAGGAGGGCGGAGCCGGCGCCAAGGCCATGCTCGACGACGGCATGCAGGCGCGGTTCGGCATCGGCGAGTTTTACGGCATGCACAACTACCCCGGCATGCCGGTCGGCGAATTCGGCATCCGGTCCGGCCCGATCATGGCGTCGGCGGATTTCGTCACCATCGATATCGAGGGTGTCGGTAGCCACGCCGCCCGGCCGCATATGGGCATCGACACGGTGCTGGTCGGGGCGCAGATCATCACCAACATCCAGTCCATCGTGTCGCGCAATGTCGATCCGCTGAAATCGGGCGTGGTGTCGATCTGCATGTTCAAGGCCGGCAATACCGACAACGTGCTGCCGCAGACTGTGCAACTGCGCGGCACAGCACGCGCGCTCGATGCCGGCGTGCGTGACCTGATCGAGAAGCGGCTGCACGAAATCGTCGAAGGCACGGCCATGGCGTATGGCGCCAAGGCCAAGCTGACCTACAAGCGCAACTATCCAGTGCTGGTGAACCACGACAAGGAAACGGATTTCGCCGCCTCCGTGGCGCAGCAGATCGCGGGCCAGGATCGCGTCAACACCGAACTGGCGCCGATGATGGGCGCGGAGGACTTCTCGTTCATGCTCAACGAGCGGCCGGGCGCTTTCATCTGGGTCGGCAACGGCGACAGCGCCGGGCTCCATCACCCGCGCTATAACTTCAATGACGACGTCATCCCGTTCGGAACGTCGTATTGGGTGAAGCTGGTGGAAACGGCGCTGCCCGCCTAACAGCCAAACCGACAATCGAAGGCCTCTTGCACCTCGCCGGGCGATGTGCTCATACTGAACCATATGGTTCAGTATAGCCAAACACGTTTTGACGCCTCATTTGCCGCGCTGTCGGACGCCACGCGTCGTGGCGTTTTGGAACAGCTCGGCCGCGGCGACGCCTCGATCACGGACCTCGCCGACAAGTTCCACATGACCCTGACCGGCATGAAGAAGCATGTCGGCGTGCTGGAGCAGGCCGGGCTCGTCACCACGGAAAAAGTCGGGCGCGTGCGCACCTGCAAGCTCGGCCTGCGCCGGCTGGAGGAAGAGGCGGCGTGGATCGAGACATACCGCCAGCTCTGGGCCGCGCGTTTCGACGCGCTGGATCAAGTGGTCGAGGAATTGAAACGGAAGGAAAAGTCTCATGAACGCAAAAAAAGACGATACGTCCGCGACGACGGCGGAGCGGAAGTCCGATCGCGAGTTGGTCGTGACGCGCACCTTCAACGCCCCGGCGCGCCTTGTCTTCCAGACTTGGACAAAGCCTGAATTGTTCATGCAGTGGTGGGTGCCGAAGTCGTTCGGTATGACCATGCTGTCCTGCGAAATGGATATTCGCACCGGCGGCACCTACCGGTTGGTGTTCAAACACCCCGCCTCAGGCGAGCCCATGGCGTTTTTCGGCAAATACATCGAGGTGGTGCCGAATTCGCGTCTTGTGTGGAGCAATGACGAGAGCCCCGACGGCGCCATCACCACGGTGACGTTCGAGGAAAAGGCCGGCCAGACGCTGCTGGTCATGCGCGACCTCTATCCCTCCAAAGAAGCCCTCGACGCTGCCGTCGAATCCGGAAGCACAAGCGGGATCGGCGAAACGTTCGATCAACTGGACACGTTTCTCGTCACGTCGGGACAAAGCTGAAACGAAAAATGCGCGGGCTCTGAGACCCGCGCATTCAATTCGCTCAATATGGCCGGGTTTTACCCGGCCATATTTATTACTGCGCCAGTTCGGCCTGTTCCTGCGACGGCAGGACCACGGGCACGGCCTGCACCGCAGGCGGGGCTGCGATGGCGCCGACAACGGCGCTGGTGACGGCCTGAGCCGCCGGACGCCCGAGCAGGGACGCGACGCGGGCATCGAGGGTGCGCCAGGTTGCGAAGTCGTTGATGCGCGAACGCTCAAGCAGCGCCAGCGCGACGGCTGCGATGAACGGCAGGCTCTGCAACACCAGGACCGCCGCGAAGATATTGATCTCGCGGATTTCCTTGTAGTTGGTCGCGACCAGGATCATGGCGCCGCTAAGCAGCAGGCCCGCGACGATCGATTCCCAGAAGGCGTGGAAGTCTGTCGAGCGGCGCGAGCCGCCCTTGACGGTCGTCACGAAGGGAAGGTGATCCTTGACGAGGCCCATCGCCACCGCGCGGGCCACCGTCCACTGCACCGACATGGCGGCAACCATGGTGCGCATCAGACCGGCGGCATTGTTCTTCACCCGCAGGTGATAGAGCACGATGAAGTGCGCCACCGAGACGACGAAGGCCGCGATGATCGGGATCGTCAGGATGCGATCCGGCACGGCGATGTCGAGGAAGGCGATGAACGGCACCCAGAGGATGTTGAGGATCGCGACGACAACGCCAAGGCTTTCCGCGCCGAGCCAGTTGAGCCAGCCGAGCGAGAACTCACGCTTCTGATCGCGGTTAAGGCGGCTTTCACCGGGCAGGAAACGGCGCCAGTGCTTCTTGAGGATCTGCAGGCCGCCGTAAGCCCAGCGGTCGCGCTGCTTCTTGTAGAATTCGAAGTTGTCGGGCAGCAAGCCGTGGCCATAACGCTTGTTGGTGTAGTGCGCCTGCCAGCCGAGTTCGAGCATCGTCAGGCCCAAATCGGTGTCTTCGCAGATGGTGTCGCTCGACCAGCCGCCGGCCGCATCCATCGCCTGGCGGCGGATAAGGCACATCGTGCCGTGCACGATGATGGCGTTGACTTCGTTACGCTGCACCATGCCGATGTCGAAGAAGCCGGCATATTCGGCGTTCATGGCCTGATGCATGACGCTGCGTTCGCCGTCGCGGTGATCCTGCGGCGCCTGCACGAGGCCGACATTCGGATCACGGAAGACGGGGACGAGATCGCGCAGCCAGTCCTTGGTGACAACGTAGTCGGCGTCGATGATGCCGATGATCTCGGCGTCCGGCGCGGTGTGGGCGAGCGCAATGCGCAGCGCACCGGCCTTGAAGCCTTTGCAGTTGTCTTCACGCAGGAACTTGAAGCGGTCGCCGAGCGTAGCGCAGTATTCTTCGATCGGCTTCCACAGTGCCGGATCAGGCGTATTGTTGATGATCAGCACGCATTCGAAGTTCGGATATTCGAGCGCCGCGACAGCGTCGAGCGTCTGCTTGAGCATCTCCGGCGGTTCGCGATAGGCCGGAATATGAATGGAGACCTTTGGCGTCGGGCCTTCCGGTATTGCGGGGACGAGCGACGGCGCGTTGACCAGGCGGCGCGGGGCACGGCCGAAGGCGATCTGTGCGATTTCCTCGACGCGGGCGAGGGCGATGACGACCAGCGGGATCAGCAGCACCGTGCCGAGGCCGAGCGCGAAGGCCGAACCCCACACGAAGTAGTGGCCGTTCCAGAACGCGAACACCGCGGCAAACCAGGCGCCGACGCCGTTGGCGGCGGCTGACAGCAAGACCGACTGCCGGATCGTGACCGTGCTGGCCTTGAGGATCGGCAGCGACAGCAAGATGCTGAGCAACAACGCAACGCCGGCAAGCTTCCAGTGATCCGGGCTGGTGATGGTACCGGTCCATTCGAACTTGGCGTGCCGCGACGCGTCGAGCATGCCCCAGTACGGGCCGACGCCGCCTTCGTTGAACTTCCAAGGCTGATCGATGGCTTCAACGATATTGTAGTCGATGCCGTAAGCTTCGGCGCGTGACACGAAATCGCGCAGCACGACGGCCTGCTCGATGCGGCCGGGCGTGGCGTTCTTGAAGTTGTAACCGGCGCTCGGCCAGCCGAACTCGGCGATGACGATGCGCTTGCCCGGATAGAGGCGGCGCAGGTTCTCGTATTCGCCGATCGCGGTGTCGACCGCGCTCTTTTCGGAGACACCGTTCCAGTACGGCAGGATGTGAACCGCCATGTAGTCGACAGCGGAGACAAGCTCCGGGTGGTCGCGCCAGACGCTGAAGATTTCACCCGTGGTCACCGGAACGGAGACGTTCCGCTTCACGCGCTGAATGTACTGGATCAGTTCGTTGATCTTGATG
>CAIYTE010000056.1 GCA_903929045.1 uncultured Hyphomicrobiales bacterium | reverse complement strand
TCGCTGAAGCACGCAGGTTCGCCGTGGGAAATCGGCCTCGCCGAAACGCATCAGACGCTCGTTGCCAACAAGCTGCGCGGCCGTATTGCCGTGCAGGTCGACGGCGGCGTGCGCACCGGCCGTGACGTCGTGGTCGGTGCATTGCTCGGCGCCGACGAATTCGGCTTCGCCACCGCGCCGCTAATCGCGGCGGGCTGCATCATGATGCGCAAGTGCCACCTCAACACCTGCCCGGTTGGCGTCGCCACCCAGGATCCGGTGCTGCGCACGCGCTTCAAGGGCCAGCCCGCGCACGTGATCAACTACTTCTTCTTCGTCGCCGAGGAAGTGCGCGAGATCATGGCCGAACTCGGCTACCGCAGCTTCGACGAGATGGTCGGCCAGATGGACATGCTCGACCAGCGCAAGCTGGTGGCGCACTGGAAGGCGAAGGGCCTCGACTTCTCCAAGATGTTCATGCGTCCGAAGACCGACACGGCGATCTTCCATTGCGAGACGCAGGATCACCACCTCGAGAAGGTGCTCGACCGCAAGCTGATCGCGGAATCGCAGGCCGCGCTCGATCGCGGCGCGCCGGTACGGCTTCAGACCTCCATCGGCAGCGTCAACCGTTCCGCCGGCGCCATGCTGTCGGGCGAAGTCGCCAAGCGTTACGGCCATAAGGGCCTGCCGGACGGCACCATTCACGTGAAGCTGACCGGCACGGCAGGTCAGGCCTTCGGCGCGTGGCTCGCCCATGGCGTCACCTTCGAACTCGAAGGCGAAGGCAACGACTACGTCGGCAAGGGCCTGTCGGGCGGCCGCATCATCATCAAGCCGCCGGCCGATTCCGGCATCGTGCCGGAAGAGTCCATCATCGTCGGCAACACGGTGATGTACGGCGCCATTGCCGGTGAATGCTATTTCCGCGGCATCGCCGGCGAGCGTTTCGCCGTGCGTAACTCCGGCGCCACCGTCGTGGTGGAAGGCACCGGCGACCACGGCTGCGAATACATGACCGGCGGCATCGTCGTCGTGCTCGGCCAGACCGGACGCAACTTCGCGGCCGGCATGTCGGGCGGCATCGCCTACGTCATCGACGAGGACGACACGTTCAAGACCCGCTGCAACATGGCGATGGTCGAGCTCGAACCCGTCCCGGAAGAAGAAGCCGTTGCCGAGCAGGAATTCGGCACCGATCTGGAATCGCACGGCCGCGTGGATATCATGGGCGACCTGACCAACGGCGACGCCGAGCGCCTGCACGCATTGATCTCCAATCATGCGCGCTATACCAATTCCAAGCGTGCGGCCGAGATATTGGCCGACTGGAAACGTTATCGTCCTCTGTTCAAGAAAGTGATGCCGGTCGAGTACCGCCGTGCGCTTCTTGAGATGGCCAAGGAAAAGGCCGCCCCCATGCAGGCGGCGGAGTAGTATGGGTAAAGTCACCGGTTTTCTCGAAGTCGAACGTCACGATCGCAAATACGCTCCGGTCGAGGAGCGCATTAAAAACTATCGCGAGTTCGTCATTCCGCTCGCCGAGCAGGATGTCCGCAGCCAGGCTTCGCGCTGCATGGACTGCGGCGTGCCCTATTGCCACGGTACCAGCCGGCTGACCGGTCAGCCGACCGGTTGTCCCGTGAACAACCAGATTCCGGACTGGAACGATCTGGTCTATCGCGGCGGCTGGGACGAAGCCGCGCGCAACCTGCACTCGACCAACAATTTCCCGGAATTTACCGGCCGGGTCTGCCCGGCGCCGTGCGAAGCGTCCTGCACGCTCAATATCGACGACAATCCGGTTACCATCAAAACCATCGAATGCGAGATCGCCGACCGCGCCATCGCGCAGGGGCTCAAGCCCGAGGTCACCACGAACAAGACCGGCAAGAAGGTTGCCGTCGTCGGTTCGGGTCCTGCCGGCCTTGCGGCTGCGCAGCAACTGGCGCGCGCCGGTCACGACGTTCATGTCTATGAGCGCTGGGCCAAGGCCGGTGGCCTGCTCCGCTACGGCATTCCCGACTTCAAGATGGAAAAAGTCCACATCGACCGCCGCGTGGCGCAGCTCGAAGCGGAAGGCGTGACCTTCCATTACGGCGCCGACGTCGGCGTCAATCTGCCGGTCGACAAGCTCGTCAAGGAGCACGACGCCGTCGTGCTGTCGGGCGGCTCCGAGAAGGCACGCGATCTGCCGATCCCGGGCCGCGAACTCAAGGGCATCCATTTCGCGATGGAATTCCTGCCGCAGCAGAACCGCCGCGTCGGCAACGAGGCGCTCGGCCAGATCGAGCCGATCCTCGCCACCGGCAAGAAGGTCGTCGTTATTGGCGGCGGCGATACCGGTTCGGACTGCATCGGCACCTCGATCCGTCAGGGCGCCGTGTCTGTGACCAACTTCGAAATCATGCCGAGGCCGCCGGAGCACGAGAACAAGGATCTGACGTGGCCGAACTGGCCGCTGAAGATGCGCACCTCGTCGAGCCACATGGAAGGCGCCAAGCGCGACTTCGCCGTCGGCACGCTCAGCTTCTCCGGCGAAAACGGCCAGGTGAAGAAACTGCATTGCGCGCACCTCGACGACAAGTTCAAGCCGGTGCCCGGCACCGAGTTCGACATCGAAGCCGATCTCGTGCTGCTGGCGATGGGCTTCGTGCATCCGGTACATGAAGGCATGGTCAAGTCGCTCGGCGTCGCGCTGGATCAACGCGGCAATGTCGTCGCCGACATGAATGCCTACGCCACCTCGGTGCCGAAGGTGTTCGCCGCCGGCGACATGCGCCGCGGCCAGTCGCTGGTGGTGTGGGCGATCCGCGAAGGCCGCCAGTGCGCCCACGCGGTCGACAAGTTCCTGATGGGATCGACGTCGCTGCCGCGCTGAATTGACCCGTCATCCTGAGGTGCTCGTCCGCAGGACGAGCCTCGAAGGATAGACGGCCCGATTTGCAGCACGTCGGCCGTCGCCCTTCGAGGCTCGCGACCTCAGGGTGACGGACGTCTATCGCAAGAAACCGAACGGACTGGACGGCTGTTGCTGCGCCGGTTGCGGACGCGGCTGCACGGGCTGCGCCGGACGCGGGCGGCTTTCCGTTTTCTTGCGATCCGCCGTCTTGGCCGCAGGCGCGGCCTTCGGATCTGGCTTTTTCACCGCGACTTCCGGCTCGGTGTAAGCGCTGGCGACCGGCGCCGAGGCAGGCGTTACCGCACTCACCGCGGGCACAGCCGGCGCTGTCTCATTGCCCTGACGCCAGGCGAAGTTGTCGGCGCGGCCGGGCGGCGGCGCGATCGCCTCGCCCTTGACCAGCACCTGCGTCGCGATGGCGTCACGCGCGGCATTCCCGCCGCCGGCCAATTCCTCCGACGCGCCGGCCGACACCGTCAGCGGCACCACGGGACCGGCGAGCGGGCACTCGGCTGATTTGCCGTCCGCCGGCACGGAGTTCGCGGGGCCGGAAGGCAGCGACACCTGAAGCGAACGGTTGCTCATGTAACGGCGGATTTCGCGCTCGACGTAATGCGCCAGTTTGCGCGCGCCGTACTTCGTGAAATAGACGCCGTCATTCGAGCGCAGGCGGCGCGCCTGACCTTCGTAATCCGGACCGTTGGCGGTGAACTTGCCGCCTTCGTCAACGAAGCCGTCCCAAACGTCGATGTAAATGGCGCCGGCCTTTTCGGCGCGGGCGCGATAGAGATCGTTGAGATAGACCGCATCGGCGGTCGAGCGGCTGCCCTTGATCGACGGCAGACCGACCCAAAACACCGGCACGCCCTTGCTCTTGAGCGCAGCCAGCGTGTCGTCGATGCGGCGTGAATAGACCTGCGCCCATTGGTCGGTGCGGAATTCGATGACGCCGCCAACGCGCTTGCCGCGTTCGGGCGCGATGATCGCGGGCTGGTCGGCTTCTTCAGGATCCTTATCGGCTTCCGTCGATTGCGCGGTCTTGTCGGCTTCCGCCGGCTTAGCATCGGCTGGCTTTTCGCTGGCAGGCTTGTCGGCAGCCGGTGCCGCACCTGGCTGTGGTGCCGGGGCCGCTTGCGCGGCTTTCTTCTCGGCTTCTTTCTTTTCCGCTTCTTTTTTCTCAGCTTCCTTTTTGGCGGCGTCACGCGCAACGTCGCGCGCGCTGATGTTGTCGCGGTCGCTGACGCCGATCATCATGACGACGTAGCTCGGCTTCTCGGGCGCCAGCAGGTCGCGCGCCACATGCCACCAGTCGAGATCGCTGCGCGGATCGTAACGCAGCAGGCCGGAGCGCTGCTTGTTCTTGCGGATGATGCCGATTTCCGGCGCGTCGCCGAATGCTTCTTCAAGACCGTAGGCGAGCCAGTCGGCCATGCTGTCGCCGAGCACGACGATCGACGTGGTCGGCGCCGCTTCGCCCTTCTCGGCCTTGCGCGCGGCCGGCGCGCGCGAATTATCGCCGCCGCCTCCTTCACTGCCGCCGCCGCCACCACCGCGTTGATAGGACGGGCGATCGGGCTCTTCGAACGTATCGCGGCGCTGCGAGCCGCCGAACAGGCTATCGAAAAATCCGCCACTGGAGCGCTGCTGCGGACGCTGGCGGACTCGGTCATCGCGGAAGAATTGCGCGTTGGCAGGTTCGATCAGGGGCACGTTGATGGCGGCAAACGTCGCGCACTCGGCGATCGTCAGAACGACCGCGCCCAGAAGCCACTGGTTGACCGATTTTTTGCCTATCATGCGCGTAATTCTACAATAAAAACGGGGCCGAGGCCCCCTCGCAAAGGCCAATAGCCCGCAAAAAATGTCAACTTGGAGGTCGGCGTCCGGTTAGCGTTAACCGCCCTACCGAACCCGCAATTGTTCCAGCACGGTGGCGGAGGCAAAACCGTCCGGAATTTGCCCGGCCTTGGCCTGGAAATCGCGGATCGCGGAACGGGTCCGCGCGCCGAGGTGGCCGTCCGGATCGCCGACATCGTAGCCGTGCCGGGCCAGCAATTGCTGCAGTTCCAGCCGCTCGTCGCGAGTCAGCACACGCTCGTAGCGCGGCCAGTCCTGGACGAAGCGATCGCCGCCCCGCAAGCGGTCAGCGAGGTGCCCGATGGCCAGCGCATAGGCTTCGGCCGGATTGTATTTCATGATGGCGGTGAAGTTCGCCATCATCAGAAAGCCCGGGCCCTGCACACCGGCGGGCACCAACAGATAGGCTGTCGCGTCCGGATGCGGGAACGGCTTGCCGCCCGCGCGCACCAGACCCTGACGTTCCCATTCACGCAGCGGCATCGGGCGGCGATGGTCGGCGAGCATGAAATTGAGCGTGGTCGGGATCACGACCTCGTAGCCCCAGCTCTGGCCGTTGACCCAGCCATCCTTCTTCAGGTTGTTGGCGGTCGAGGCAATCAGGTCGGGAATGGAATCGACGACATCGCGGCGGCCGTCATGGTCGAAGTCGACCGCAAAGCGCTTGAATGCCGTCGGCATGAATTGCGTCGGGCCAAAGGCGCCGGCCCATGAGCCGATCATGCGATCCGGCCGCAGGTCGCCGCGCTGCAGGATTTCCAGCGTCGATAGAAATTCCTCGCGGAAATAGTTTTGCCGGCGGCCGACGCAGGCCAGCGTCGCGGTCGAGCGCAACACCGGACGATCGCCGCCAAGCGTACCGTAGTTCGACTCGACGCCCCAGATCGCGGTGATGATGTAGCGGTCGACGCCATAGGCCTGTTCGACCGCGTCGAAAGTCTTGCGATATTTCTCGAGCAACTCGCGGCCCTTGGCGATGCGCGGCTCGTTGACGAGAATGTCGAGATAATCCCAGAACGATTTGGTGAACTCCGGCTGGTTGTCCATCAAATCCATGATGCGCAGATCGGGCGTGAGTTGCGCCGTCGCGCTCTGGTAGAACTCACGCGTGATGCTGCGCCCGGCGGCCATCGGCCAGATGCGTTCAAGACAGGCCGGGAAATTCGCCGCCGCCTGCCGGATCGCCGCCGCCGTCATCAGCGGATGGCCCGATGCGCCGTCCGCGCCCGACCATTCCTGCGCGGCACCGGACGACGACGGCGTAATGCTGCCGGTGACACCGGGATAGCGGTCGTCCCTGTCCTGGGCCGCAGCGCCGCCGAGGGCGGCGGCCAAGATGGCGGCAACGAGAGTGGATCGGGTCTTCAACATTCCGGCCTAACCAGAGTCCTTATTTCCGCCGCGGCGCCCCTTAGAGGTGTCCGAGTCTCGTTTCTGGGACGTTAATAGTCTAGCCTTATTACCCGTTCCGCCCGCATGCCCCTACCCCCTTCGAGGCTCGAATGACCCGTATCCGTAAAGCCATCTTCCCTGTCGCCGGCCTTGGAACCCGCTTTCTGCCCGCGACAAAGGCCATGCCCAAGGAAATGCTGACGGTGGTCGATCGGCCGCTAATCCAGCACGTCGTCGACGAGGCGAAGCAGGCCGGGATCGAACATCTCATTTTCGTCACCGGTCGCGGCAAGGCGGTGATCGAGGATCATTTCGACCGCCATTTCGAGCTTGAAGCGACCTTGGCCGAGCGCAAGAAGAAGACTGAACTGGACCATTTGTCGCAGGATCTTCCGGCTGCCGGCGCGGCGAGTTTCACCCGCCAGCAATCGCCGCTCGGCCTCGGCCACGCGGTGTGGTGTGCCCGTGAAATCGTCGGCAACGAACCCTTCGCGCTGCTGCTGCCGGACGTGCTGGTGAAGCATCCGCGCGGCTGTCTGGCGCAGATGATGGATGCCACGAAGGACCTCGGCGACAAGGCGAACATCATCGCTGTCGAGGAAGTGCCGATGGACCGCGTCCACATGTACGGCGTCGTCGGCGTCGGCGAGCAGAAAGGCAAGGCCTTCGGCATCACCAAGATGGTTGAGAAGCCGAAGACTGCGGAAGCGCCCTCCAATCTCTCGATCACCGGCCGCTACATCCTCCAGCCTGAGATTTTCGATGTGCTGGCAAAGCAGACCCCCGGCGCCGGCGGCGAGATTCAGCTCACCGACGCGATGGTCACGCTGGCGAAGTCGCAGCCTTTCTACGGCCTGAAGTTCGACGGCCGCAGTTATGACTGCGGCTCCAAGATCGGCTTCCTCGCCGCCAACGTGGCCTACGGCCTGGATCGCACCGAACTCGCGTCGGAATTGCGCGAAGAGCTCAAGCGGCTGCTGGGCTAATCCCTCCCCCGCAGGGGGAGGGTGGCGAGTGTCAGCGAGCCGGGTGGGGTTTGCTTTACACCGGGAGACGACCCCACCCCGCGCTTCGCGCGACCCTCCCCTTTCAGGGGAGGGATAAGAAAGCCTACTGCTGCACCCTCACGCCAAGCATGAAGATGCTGGCCTGATAATCATTGCCGCTGACGTTCGAGCGCAGCCAGTCCTGGCGGAATTCGCCTTTGAACTGCACCGTGCGGCTGAGCTTGTAGGTCAGCCCCAGGCCCGCGGAATAACGCTTGTCCTGGCGCTCGCCCATGCCCGGCTCCGTAACCACGCAGCCGCAAATCGGATCGATGCCGCTGATGACATCCGCACCTTTGTAGGTGTCGATGCCGAAGCCGATCTTGGCGCTGCCGATCAGCCAGCGGCGAAACGAGTGATCGACCTGCAAACCGACATCGCGATAGAGCACGCCGGACACGCCGGCGATGGTGGATTCACCGACCGTCGACGCGGCGGACAGCTTGACGCTGGTGAGCGAGTCGACCGTCCACACCAGCGACGCGTTGCCGATGAGGCCCGACAGATTGTTCAATCGCGGGTCTTCGTAATTGCGGCGCGTGTAGCCGAGCGCGACTTCGCCGACGAGCAGGCGCGACAGCTCGAATGTCGAGCCGACCTTTGCGGTCACGCCCTTTGAATCGCGCTGATAGCTGTTGAGATCGGTATTGAGATCGTGCTTGCGCGTGTCGGCGCCGACTTCGACAAACGGCGTCACGCCGGGCGAGAGTTCGTAGCCGCCGCGCAGGGTCGCGCCGTACTGGTCGTAGTTGCGGTCCTTGTTGCTGGCGGTGAAGCCATTGGTCAGCGTCGAGTCCTGATACGACGTGCGCTCGGCATCGCCCTTGATCGAGACGTCGAGACGGCTGAACTTCTGGCCGAGGCCAAGATTGCCGCCGACGGTCGTGAACACCGGCAGTTTGGCAAGGCCGGCTTCGAGGTTCGGGCTGCCCGGATTATCGGTACCGACGCGCAGACGCGTGCCGAGATCGATGCGGGTGTCGCGCGTGACATCGAGGCGTCCGTCCACCGTGCCGTTGAAATACGGGCGGCTCAAGGTCGGGGTCTGATCCGGGGTGTAGCCGGTATAGCTGCCGCGCAGTTCGGCTTTGAGTTCGTGGCGCGCCCAGTCCGACTGCGCGCGCAATTCCGGCACGACGCTATAGAATTTCGACGACGTGCCGTTGGATGTGTGCGCGGGATTGGAATCGTAGCCGCCGATCACTTCGACGGCCGGGAAATAAGTGATGCCGCCGGAGCGGATGCCGAGCTGCGCGTAGGGATCGTCGGGCTCGACATGCGCGCGGCGCTTGGTCGGCTTGCGGCGGATCGGGCCGATATCCGGCACCGGCGGCTCGCCCGGCGCCGACGCCATGGCGCGGCTGCCCGGCGTCGAGAACGGCTTCTGATACGGCGACACCGGCGGCGTCGGATTCTGCGCCTGCGTCGCCTGCTCGTCTGTCGTCGGCTTGGTTTTCGGCTTGGCCTTGGCGGCCTTGGCCTTGCGGCTGTTGGTCGAATCGAAGCCGGTATTGCCCGAAGCCGAAGGTGCGAGCGGTACCGTCACGAAGGTCGACGGCGCGCCGGTCGCCACCCGCGTCAACTTCTGAAATGTCGGCGGATTGCGCGGGTCGGTGTTGAGCTTCGGATTCAGAGGATCGGGCGCGGCCACCTGCGCGTTCGCCTTCACGCCCAGCGCAAGCCATGCGCCGGCCAGGGCGCCGAGAAGCGCCGCGAGATGTGAATGCGAAAGGCGCTGCACGTCCGGTCCTCAAAGCTCCTGTTTCGGCCGGAAAACGCACCCATAGGGTCGCGCCCACCGGCGCGGCGGGAGTGGTTAACGGACGCTAAAGGGCTATGGTTAACGAGACGTTGCGGCGGCTAAGAGATTGATCAGAAGATCAAATCCAGCCCTGCAACTCGCGGGCGACGACCGCTTCGATGACTTTCATGCCGCCCGGGCTGTCATTCAGGCACGGGATGGCGGCGAAGTTTTCGCCGCCATGCTCGCGGAAAATGTCAGCGTTCTCCATGGCGATTTCTTCCAGGGTCTCAAGGCAATCGGACGAAAAGCCCGGCGTGATGACCGCGAGATTTTTCACGCCCTTCTCTGCGAGCGATTTCACCGTCATGTCGGTGTAGGGCTTGAGCCATTCTGCCGGCCCGAAGCGCGACTGGAAGGTCAGCATCAGCTGCTTGTCGTCGAACTTGAGCCGCTCTCGCAGCAGCCGCGCGGTGACGTGGCACTGGCAGTGATACGGATCGCCCTTCTCCAGATATTCTTCAGGCATGCCGTGGAAGGAAGCGATGATGACGTCGGGCTTGAACGAGAGCTTGGCCAGGCTGTCCTCGACGGAAACCGCCAGCGCTTCGATATAGGCCGGATCGTCGTAATAAGCGGGCGCGGTGCGCAGCGCCGGCTGCCAGCGCATCGCCGCCAGCGCTTCGAACACCTTGTCGTTGACGGTCGCGGTCGTCGCCGCGGCATATTGCGGATAGAGCGGCACGACCAGAATGCGATCGCAGCCGGCTTTTTGCATCGCATCGAGACGCGACTGGAGCGACGGATTGCCATACCGCATCGCCCAATCGACCAGAATGCGCGGATCGTTTGCCAGCGACGCGGCAAGCTTGACCGATTGCGAGCGCGTGATGGTCTTGAGGAAGGATTCGTTGCGCTCGCGATTCCAGATCTTGTCGTAGTCGCGGCCTTTGCGCCCCGGACGGAAGGTCAGGATGATGAGATTGAGCACAAGCCACCAGACCACGCGGTTGGTTTCGATGACGCGGCGGTCGGAGAGAAATTCCTTGAGGTAGCGGCGCATCGACCAGTAGTCGGTCGCATCCGGCGTGCCGAGATTGACCAGCAGCACACCGACGCGGCGCGGCGGGATGGTGGGGTGGCCAGACGGAAGTCGGGAAGCGTCGCTCATGGCCCTATCAGGCGGAAATCGTGCGGGGGGTCAAGAGCGCCCTAGCCGACCAGCCGCTCGTCGGCGATCACCTTGCCGTCATTCGGCAGCGAACCGGGCGCGACCAATTTCACTGCGCCTTTGAGCTTGGTCACGGATTGCAGTGTAGCGGCGACGGTCGTCTCCAGCCCAGCATCGGGCGCGGCGCATTCGGCCATCAGCGTCATGGTGTCCTGCTCGTTGTCGCGGCCGACGACGAGGCGCAGCTTGCCAAGCTGCGGATGGCGCGCGGCTACCTCAGCCACCTGCTTGGGGTGCACGAACATGCCCTTGATCTTGGCGGTCTGGTCGGCGCGGCCCATCCAGCCCTTGATGCGCCTGTTGGTCCGGCCGCACGGCGAGACACCGGGCAGGAACGCCGACAGATCGCCGGTCGCAAGCCGGATCATCGGATAGGTCGCATTGAACGACGTCACGACGATTTCGCCGACCTCGCCCTCGTCGACTGGATCGCCGGTGCCGGGCCGAACGATCTCGACGATGACGCTCTCGTTGACGATCATGCCGTCCATCGCGTCGGATTCGTAGGCGATGACGCCGAGTTCGGCCGTCGCGTAGCATTGCAGCACCGCGACGCCGCGCTGCTTGAGTTCGGCGCGCAGCGACGGCGGCAGCGCCGCACCCGACACAAGGGCGCGCTTGATCGACGACGAGTCCTTTCCGGTTTTCTCCGCCGTATCGAGCAGGATCTTGAGAAAGTCCGGTGTGCCGACATAACCGGCCGGCCTGTAATGGGCGATGGCGTCCAACTGCTGCTCGGTGTTGCCGACACCACCTGGCACGACGGCGCAGCCGAGCGCAAAGCAGCCGGACTCGAGAATGAAGCCGCCGGGCGTCAGGTGATAGGCGAAGGAGTTATGGATGATGTCATCGCGGCGGAACCCGGCGGCATAACAGGCGCGCGCCGTGCCGTAGCCATCCGGGCCTTCAGCCTGCGGTTCGAAGATCGGCCCCGGCGACATCAGAAGACGGCCGAACGTGCCCGCGGGCTTGGTGCTCAGGCCGCCGAACGGCGGATATTTCTTCTGTAGCTCGGCGATGTCGGATTTCCGCATCACGGGCAGTTTGGGCAGCGCGGCACGCGAGGTGACCGCGTCCGGATCGACGCCCGCCAGATGCGCCGCCCAGCCCGGCGCTTTCAGCGCGCGCTCGATCTGCTTCGGCACATCCTTGAACAACCGCCGTTCGCGTTCGGCCGGATCGAGGCCTTCCAGTTCGTCGCAGAAGTCGGGCATCAAGCCAGCCACCGCTTCCGGCGCCGGTAATGCTTGCCATCGCGGAAGCTCTTGCGGCGGCCTTCGGAAATGCCGAGGTAGAATTCCTTGACGTCCTCGTTTTCCGACAGCGCCTTGGCGTCGCCGTCCATCACCACACGGCCGTTTTCCAGAATGTAGCCGTAGGTGGCATAGCGCAGCGCCATGTTAGTGTTCTGCTCGGCGAGCAGAAACGACACGCCTTCGCTTTGATTCAGCCCTTTGACGATCTCGAAGATCTCCTCGACGATCTGTGGCGCCAGCCCCATCGATGGCTCGTCCAGCAAAATCATCTTCGGCCGCGACATCAGAGCGCGGCCCACCGCGCACATCTGCTGTTCGCCGCCAGAGGTATAGCCAGCGAGCGAATGACGCCGCTCGAACAGCTTGGGGAAATAGCCGTAAACCAGCTCCATGTCGCGCTTGATCGCGACGCGGCCGTCGCGGCGCGTAAAGGCGCCGGTCAGCAAATTTTCCTCGATCGACAGATGGCCGAAACACATGCGGCCTTCCATCACCTGGATGCAGCCGCGCCGCACCAGTTCGTTCGGCGAGCGGTTCTGCACCTCCTCGCCGTCGAAGGTGATCGAACCCTTGGTGACGTCACCGCGCTCGGCGTGCAGAAGATTGGAGATGGCTTTCAACGTGGTCGTCTTACCCGCGCCATTGGCGCCAAGCAGCGCGACGATGCCGCCCTTGGGCACGTCGAGGGACACGCCTTTGAGCACCAGAATGATCTGGTCGTAGATGACCTCGATGTTGTTGACGGAAAGGATGTTGGCGGCTTTATCCGCCGACTTTTCCGTTTGCACTGCGCCGCTCATCGGAGCCCTTTAAAAAGGAAACTCTCCCCGCGTTGCCGCGGGGAGAGCATTTGTCGGCTTACGACGCCTTGTCGCAGGCTTCGGTGCGCTTCGGCCAGTTGCCGTTTTTGTCGGTGTAGTCCTTGGCGGCCGCCGCGAGCAGCGGGTTCACCTTGTCGGTCATCGGTTTGATGTCGCCGCCGGTCTTGACCCATTTGGTGCCGTCCCACTCCTGCATGAAGGTGGCAAAGTGGCCGTTGTGGTCGGCGCAAGACAACTTCACCGCACCGGTAAAGCCGGCCAGGCCGATTTCCTTCAGCCGCGCTTCGTCGACATTGAGCGTCTCGAGACCACGACGGACGTCTTCGCCGGTCACGACCTTCTTGCCCGTGATCTTCTGCGCGTTGCGGATGCCTTCGGCGATCAGCATCGAGTTATAGACGCCACGGTTATAGATAACCTTGCCGAGGTGGTTCTTGTCGGTCTGGGTCAGGTTTTTGTCGGTGACGAACTTCTTGATGTCCTGCAGCGCCGGGAAATCGGCACCCACCGCATGCCAATTGAGCGACTTGAAGCCCTTGGCCTGATCGCCGCCGGCCGCCGCGTCATCCTCGCTGGGCCACCAGATGGAGATGAACTTGTCCATCGGATAGTTGATCTTGACGGCTTCCTTCACCGCGGTCGGCTGCAGCGCGCCCCAGCCGTACATGATCATATAGTCCGGCTTGTCACGGCGGACATTGAGCCACTGCGACGACTGGTTCTGCATTTCCGTCGCCGCCACCGGATAGAGCTTCAGGTTGAAGCCGTAATCCTTGGAAACCTGTTCGAAAAACGGGATCGGCTCCTTGCCGAAGCCGGCATCGAGATAGACGTAACCGATGGTCTTGCCCTTAAGCTTGTCGAGACCGCCTTCCTTGCTGCCGATATAGGACAGGATCATCGAAGCGCCGTCCCAGTAGGTGGCCGGCGGGTTGAATATCCACGGGAAGGTGTCGCCCATGGCGGAGGCCGAGAGGCCATAGGCCATCGACAGCACCGGAATCTTGTCGACCGAAGCGCGCGGGATCAGCGGCAACGTGATGCCGGTCGACCACGGATTGACGACGACGGGCTTCTTGTCCTTCACCGCCTCATAGCATTCGAGGCCCTTCTTGGTGTCGTAGCCGGTTTCGCATTCCTCGATGGCGATCTTGACGCCGCCGATGCCGCCGTCACGCTGGTTCAGCATCTCGAGATAGTCGTGCATGCCCTCGGCGATATAGATGCCGGAACCCGAGAACGGCCCGGTGCGGTACGTGAACAGCGGCACGTAGATGGAATCCTGCGCGGCGGCCGGCGTGACGTTGCCGGTCAATGCGGTCGCGGCAATCACGGCGCCCGCGAGAACAGTCGCTTTCAGTCGCATGTGTACCTCCCTGTTGCTGCGCCTTGCCGGCGCCTTTGGTCGTCAGTTTGGCCTTTTAGTAGGGGAATGGCCAGACCCTCAGTTTCTGCTTGGTGATCTGCCACAGCCGCGCAAGGCCCAGCGGTTCGACGATCAGCACCAGCACGATCAACGCGCCGACGCTCATGAAGGTAACGTGCTCGATGGTGGCCGGCAGGATGTGCAGGCCGACGCCGTTGAGCACCATTTTAAGGACGATCGGAAGGCCGTAGATCAGCGCCGCACCGAAGAACGATCCGGTGAGGCTGCCGAGGCCGCCGATGATGACCATGAACAGGATGGTGAAAGACTGGTCGATATTGAACACGCCCGGCTCGGCGCTGCCGTACCAGAAGAAGACCATCAGCGCGCCGGCGACGCCGCAGTAGTAAGAGGAGATGGCGAAGGCGAGCAGCTTGGTGCGGTATAGCGGGATACCGATCAATTCGGCGGCCAAATCCATGTCGCGCACCGCCATCCACATGCGGCCGATGCGGCCATGCACGAGGTTCGAGGCGAACCAGGTCAGCAGCGTCACGATCGACAGGATGACGAGATAGCGGAACTGCGGTGTGGCGTTCGGGCCGGTGACGGGCATCGTAAACAGCGTGCGCGTCGGCACTTCGATGGCGCCGGAGGTGTTGTAGTTCGTCAGCCACTGCACGCGGATGAAGGACCAGTCGAGGAAGAACTGCGAGGCCAGCGTCGCGACGGTGAGATAGAAGCCCTTGATGCGCAGCGACGGCAGGCCGAACAGAATGCCGAGCGCGGTCGAGAACAATCCCGACACCAGAATCCAGACGACGATGTTCACGCCAGGATAGAGCGTCGTCAGCTTGTAGCAGGCGAAGGCCCCGACCCCCATGAAGCCGCCGGTACCGAGCGACAGCAGGCCGGTGTAGCCGGTGAGAATGTTCAGCCCCATCGCCGCCAGCGCGAGGATGAGGAACGGGATCATGATGACGCTGATGAAAAAGTCCGACGCCATCAGCGGGATCAGCGCGAAGGCGCCGACAAGGACCAGCGCCAGCCCGATGCGGTCCTGCAGAATCGGGAACACGGCCTGATCGGCCTGATAGCTCGTCTTGAATTGCCCGGCTTCGCGGTAAAACATTTGTCACCTGTCATTCCGGGGCGCGCGATAGCGCGAACCCGGAATCCAGAACTTTTGCTGGTGCCCCTGGATTCCGGGTCCGCCCCTTTGGGGCGTCCCGGAATGACAAAATGGGATTGAAAAATTCATACTCATATCCGCTCGATGATCTTTTCGCCGAACAGGCCCTGCGGCCGGAACAGCAGAAAAATGAGGGCGATGACGTAAGCCAGCCAGCTTTCGATGCCACTGCCGAGCAGCGGGCCCCAATAGAATTCGCCGATCTTCTCGCCGATGCCGATGATGAGGCCGCCGACGATGGCGCCGGGAATCGAGGTGAAGCCGCCGAGGATCAGCACCGGTAGTGCCTTCAGCGCGATGATCTGCAGCGAGAACGACACTTCGGAACGTGCGCCCCACATGATGCCGGTCACCAGCGCGACGATGCCGGCGGCAAACCAGACAACCACCCAGATTTGCTCCAGCGAAATGCCGACGGAGAGCGCCGCCTTGTGGCTGTCGGCGACAGCGCGCAATGCGCGGCCAATGCGGGTCTTCTGGAAGAACAGCGCGAGGAACAGAACCATCAGCGAGACGATGACCGCCGCGGCGATGTCGATCTTCTGCAGGCTGACGAAACCGCCGAACATTTTGATATCGATGGCGCCGCTCGGCAGGTAAAGCTGCGACGTGATCATCTTCTTCGGATTGCCGCCGAACACCAGTTCGCCGAAGCCGATGAGGAAATAGGTCAGCCCGAACGTCGCCATGAACAAAATGATGTCAGGCTGGTTGACCAGCGGCCGCAGCATCAGCCGTTCGACGAGAAAGGCGAGACCCAGCATGACGACGATCGCGAGACCCAATGCGAGGAACGCCGGCACACCCGCCTCGTAAAGGCCGACCAAGGTCAGCGCGGCGAACACCACCATGATGCCCTGCGCGAAATTGAACACGCCGGATGCCTTGAAGATCAGCACGAAGCCGAGCGCGATCAGCGAATAGAGCACGCCGGAGACAAGCCCCTCCCACAACGTCTGCACCAGCAGGTCCGGCGCGGCACCCATCTGCACGAAGGGATCGATCAGGATTTTGTAGGCGAGGTCCATCAGTGCGCGACCCCGAGGTAGGCGTCGATCACCGCCTGATTGCTCTTCACCTGATCCGGCGTGCCGTCGGCAATCTTGACGCCGTGGTCGAGCACGACGACGCGATCCGACAAGTCCATCACCACGCCCATGTCGTGCTCGATCAGCGCCACCGTCGTGCCGAAGTGATCGTTGACGTCGAGAATGAAGCGCGACATGTCCTCTTTCTCTTCGAGGTTCATGCCGGCCATCGGCTCGTCGAGCAGCAGCAATTCCGGCTCCATCGCCAGCGCACGGCCGAGCTCGACGCGCTTCTGCAAGCCGTAGGGCAAGCGACCGACCGGCACGCGGCGGATGTCCTGGATCTTGAGGAAATCGATGATCTCCTCGACGCGGGCGCGATGTTCCACTTCCTCGCGCATCGCAGGGCCGAAGCGCAGCAACTGCCAGAACAGGTTCTTGTTCATGCGCAAGGTACGACCGGTCATGATGTTGTCGAGCGACGACATGCCACGGAACAGAGCGACGTTCTGGAACGTGCGGGCGATACCGCCGCTGGCGGCGTCGTGCGGGCGCATGCGCGGGCGCGTCTCGCCCTTGAAGGTGATGCGGCCCTGCTGCGGATGATAGAACCCGTTGATGACGTTGAGCATCGACGTCTTGCCGGCGCCGTTCGGGCCAATGATGGCGCGGATCTCGCCCTTGCGGATGTCGAACGAAACGCCATTGATGGCCTTCACGCCGCCAAACGACAGTGAGACGTTTTCGACCGCCAGCAGCACGTCGCCGGCCGCGACATTTGGGCCGTCCGGCGCTCTCATGCCGCCTGCCCCAGCGCCGTGACCGGCGCCATGTCGCGGATTTTCACCCGCGCGCTGATGGTGCCCTTGCGGCCGTCTTCGAACGTCACTTCGGTCGAAATATCGGCCTCGCGCGAGTCGTTGTAGAGCGCGGCGATCAATGGCGCGTAACGTTCGGCGATGAAACCGCGGCGGACCTTTTGCGTGCGCGTCAGTTCGCCGTCGTCGGCATCGAGTTCCTTGTGCAGGATGAGAAAGCGCTTGATCTGAATGCCCGCCATCATCCTGTCGGCAGCGAGCGAAGCGTTCGTCTCGGCGACGTGCTGCTCGATCATGTCGTAGACTTGGCTGTGGCCGGCCAGTTCCTGATACGAGGCGTAGACGACATTGTTGCGCTCGGCCCAGCTGCCGACCGCGGTGAGATCGATGTTGATCATCACCGTGACGAAGTCGTGCTGGTCGCCATAGGACACGACCTCGCGAATGTTCGGGAAGAACTTGAGCTTGTTCTCGATGTATTTCGGCGGAAACAACGTGCCATCGGTCAGCTTGCCGACGTCCTTGGCGCGGTCGATGATTTTCAGATGGCCGGTTTTCTCGTCGAAGTAACCCGCGTCGCCCGTCATCACGTAGCCGTCGGGCGTCAGAGCTTCCGAGGTCTTGGCGTCGTCCTTGAAATAGCCGGTGAACATGCCGGGCGATTTGAACAGCACCTCGCCATTCTCGGCGATGCGGATATCGACGTTGGTACAGGCCGGCCCGACCGTGTCGGAATAGATCGCGCCATCCGGCTGCGCCGTGATGTAGAGAAAAGCTTCGGTCTGGCCGTAGAGCTGCTTCAGGTTCAGCCCGATCGAGCGATAAAACGCGAACAGGTCGGGGCCGATGGCTTCGCCCGCGGTGTAAGCAACGCGTACGCGCGAGAAACCGAGCGTGTTCTTCAGCGGCCCGTAGACCAGCACATTGCCGATGCCGTAGAGCAGCCGCGCGCCGAGGCCGACCGGCTGGCCGTTGAGAATGCGCTCGCCGTAAAGGCGCGCGACGCCGAGGAAGTAACGAAACATCTTGCGCTTCAGCGCGCCGGCATCTTCCATGCGGATCATGACGCGCGTCAGCAGGGCTTCGAGCGTACGCGGCGGCGCGAAGTAAAAGCTCGGCCCGATTTCACGCAGGTCCGACATCACCGTCTCGGCGCTTTCCGGACACGCCATGCAGAAGCCGGACACCAGCCCTTGCGCGTAATTGAGATAATGATCGCCGACCCAGGCGAGCGGCAGATAGGCGAGCGCGACGTCGTCCTCGGTGAGCTTATCGAAGGCGACTGTATCGGCCGCCGCCTGGATCGAACGCTCACCGGTGAGCACGACGCCCTTGGAGGTGCCCGTGGTGCCTGACGTATAAAGAATGATCGACGGATCGGAGCCTTTAGTCGCCGCGATTTCGTTATCAAGCCACGCGCCGAGCGCGGCGTCGGCGGCCAGCGCCTTGCGGCCGTCGGCGATCACGGCTTCCATGGAACGCAGATGGCTGTGGTCATAATCGCGCAAGCCGCGCGGCTCGTCATAGATCATCCATTCAAGTGCCGGCAGCCGGTCCTTAACCGACTGGATCTTGTCGATCTGCTCCTGGTCTTCGACCAGCGCGACACGCACGTCTGCATGGGCGAGGACGAAGGACAGTTCGTTGGCGACCGCGTCGGCATAGACCGGCACCGGAATGGCGCCGAGCGTCTGCGCCGCCATCACCGACCAGTAGAGCCGCGGGCGATTGGAGCCGACGATCGCCACCGTCTCGCCGCGCCGCACGCCGAGCCGGTGCAGGCCGACGGCATAGGCGCGGATAATCTCTAGCACCTCGCTCCAGGTCCACGTCTGCCAGACGCCGAGATCCTTGTGCCGCATAGAGGGCCGCGCGCCAAAGAGAAGGGCGTTGCGGATCAGCAATTTGGGAAACGTATCCGCCGGCGCGGAGGCGTCGAACGCCACAGTCTGTATCCTCCCTGCAGCCGCGCTTGCTCGCGGCTCCGGACGCCATGCCGCCTCTTGCCGGGCGGTCGTGACATCTCGTCCCGGCGATATGAAAACACCCCTCAAGGCGGGTCAAGCGCGCCAACCCAAGTAATTGGTCGCACAAACGGTCACCAACCCGTTCGTCCCCGCGAAAGCGGGGACCCAGGGGCTCCAAGTTGCGATGTTTTGGCTCTGGGCCCCCGCTTTCGCGGGGGCGAGCGGAGAATTTCTATTCCGCCGCCTTGAGAAATGGCGCGGCGCCGGTCCTGAATTGCTCGCGCAACGCGGCTTCCTCGGCCTTGGCGGTCTTGAGGTGGCGCTCCTTGACCGGGCCGTAGCCGCGGATTTTCTCCGGGATCAAGGCCAGGCCGACCGCGGTGTGATAATTGGCGGTCGACAGGTCGGCCACGATCATCTCCAGCATCGCCGTGTAATCGGCGATCAACTGGCGCTCCAGCCGGCGTTCGCCGGCATAGCCGAACGGATCGAGCGGCGTGCCGCGCAGGAACTTGAACTTTGCCAGCACACCGAACGCGTTCAGCATCCACGGGCCATACGACTTCTTCTTCGGCTCGCCGGTGCGCGGATCGCGTTTGGCCAGCATCGGCGGTGCCAGATGGAATTCGAAGCGCAGATTGTCGCCGGCGAAGGTCGACTTCACGCGCGCGACGAAAGAGGTATCGGTGTAAAGCCGCGCGACTTCGTATTCGTCCTTGTAGGCCATCAGCTTGAACAGATAGCGGGCCACGGCCTCCGACAACGCCGTCTGCCCCGGGATACGCTGCGCTTCGGCGGCCTGCACCTTCTCGACCCAGGTCTTGTAACGGCGGGCGTAGCGCTTGTTCTGATACGCGGTCAGGAACGCGACGCGGCGCTCGACGGTCTCGGGGAAGCTCTGCGACAGACGCAGCGAGTCATTCTCTTCCTGCGGCCGCGGCGCGATCAAAGCTTCGAGCGACGCCGGATCGATGGCGGCGCGGCGGCCATAGCGGAACGCGGCGATGTTCATCGGCACCGCCTCGCCATTCATCTCAATGGCTTTCTCGATCGCTTCTTCCGACAACGGCAGCGACCCGAGCTGGAAGGCGTAGCCAAGCATGAACATATTGGCGCCGATCGAATTGCCGAGCAGCGCTGTGGCAAGACGCGACGCGTCAACGAAATTACTGCGGCCCTGGCCCGAGGCCGACACGATGGCGCGCTTGAGACGCTCGGTCGGCAGCGAGAAATCGGCGTTGCGCGCGAAATCGCCCGGCAGGAATTCGGCGGTGTTGACGATGACGCGGCTCAGACCCGGCTTGATGGCGCTCAGCACCTTCTTGTTGCCGACGACGACGATATCGCCGCCCAGCACGAGATCGGCACCCGCCGCTGCAACGCGGATGGCATGAATGTCGTCGGGCTTGTTGGCGATGCGAATGTGGCTGTAGACCGCGCCGCCCTTCTGCGCGAGGCCGGCCATGTCGATGACGCCGACGCCCTTGCCTTCAAGATGCGCCGCCATGCTGACGATACCGCCGATGGTGACGATGCCGGTGCCGCCGATGCCGGTGACGATGATGCTGTACGGATGATTGATCAGAGGTGCGCTCGGCGCCGGCAATGCGGGCCAGTCCGCCGGCGTGGCGACGCCCTCGCCCTTCTTCAGCTTGGCGCCGTGCACGGTGACGAATGACGGGCAGAAACCGTTGACGCAGGAATAATCCTTGTTGCAGCTCGACTGATCGATGGTGCGCTTGCGGCCCCACTCCGTCGCGAGCGGCTGCACCGACACGCAGTTCGATTTCACGCCACAATCGCCGCAGCCTTCACAGACCAGATCGTTGATGACGACGCGCTTGTCCGGATCGGGAAACGTGCCGCGCTTGCGGCGGCGGCGTTTCTCGGCGGCGCAGGTCTGATCGTAGATCAGCACCGAAACGCCGGGAATCGTGGTCATTTCGCGCTGAACGGAATCGAGATCCTGGCGGTGATGCACGGTGAGACCGCGCGGCCAGTCGGTATTGTCAGGGTATTTCCAAGGCTCGTCGGTGACGACCACAACGCGCTTGGCGCCTTCCGCGGCGACCTGGCGCGCGATCTGATCGACTGTGAGGCCGCCGTCATTCGACTGGCCGCCGGTCATGGCGACCGCGTCGTTGAAGAGAAGTTTGTAGGTCATCTTCACGCCGGACGCGATCGCGGCCCGGATCGCAAGATATCCCGAGTGATTGTAGGTGCCGTCGCCGAGATTCTGGAACACGTGGTCACGGTTCGAGAATGGCGCCTCCCCGATCCAGTTTGCGCCTTCGCCGCCCATCTGCGTGTAGCCGAGCGTCTCGCGGTCCATCCACTGCGCCATGTAATGGCAGCCGATGCCGGCATAGGCGCGGCTGCCTTCCGGCACGCGGGTCGACGAATTGTGCGGACAGCCCGAACAGAAATACGGAACGCGCGCCGCGACATCGGTAGTCGCATTCATGGCGCGCTGCGCCGCCTTCAACCGCGCCACATTGGCGGCGAGTTCGTCATTGGGCCCGTAGCGCAAGAGGCGTTCGCCGATGCACACCGCGACGTCGTTAGGATCGAGCGCGCCCTTCACCGGGAAAAGCCAATTGCCGCTCTCGTCCTTTTTGCCGATGCAGACCGGCTGATTGGCGGTGCCGTACAACTCCTCGCGCACCTGCACTTCGATCAGCGACCGCTTTTCCTCGACGACGATGATGAGATCGAGCCCTTGCGAGAACTCGACCAATTCCTGGCGTGGGATCGGCCAGACACAGCCGAGTTTGAACAGCCGGATACCGAGGTCGTTGCACTTCAACTCATCGATGCCAAGTTCGTCGAGCGCCTGACGCGTGTCGAGATAGGATTTTCCGGTGGTGATGATGCCGATTTTCGGCTGACGTCCACCGGACGTGATGATGTGGTTGATCTTGTTGGCGCGCACGAAGGCCAGCATGGCGTCGCGCTTGAAGTCGTGCAGCCGCGCTTCCTGGCCGAGAACGGTGTCGCCGAGGCGGATGCTGAGACCGTCGGGCGGCAAAACGAGATCGGTGGGCGTCACGAGTTGCACGCGATTAAGGCTGCCGTCGACGACGCCGGTCGACTCCACCGTGTCGTGCATGCATTTGAGCGCCGACCAGGTCGAGGTGTAGCGCGACATGGCCCAACCGTAGAGCGCGTAGTCGATGATCTCCTGCACGCCGGCCGGATTGAGGATCGGCATCATGACGTCGACGAAGTGGAATTCGGACTGATGCGCGGTGGTCGAGGATTCCGCGGTGTGGTCGTCGCCCATCAGCGCGAGCACGCCGCCGTTTTTCGACGTGCCGGCGAAATTGGCGTGACGAAAGACGTCGCCGGCGCGATCGACGCCCGGACCCTTACCGTACCACATGCCGAATACGCCATCGAACTTGCCCTCGCCGCGCAGTTCGGCTTGCTGGGTGCCCCAGAGCGCGGTGGCGGCCAGTTCCTCATTGATGCCGGGCAGGAATTTGACGTCGGCAGCGGCGAGATGACGTCCCGCGCGCATGAATTGCTGGTCGAGACCGCCGAGGGGCGAGCCCCGATAGCCGGTGAGATAACCTGCGGTGTTCAGCCCCGCCTGCCGGTCGCGCTCTTTCTGCATCAGAACGGCGCGGATCAACGCCTGATAGCCGGTCACAAGCACATGCGACTGGTTCAGGTCGTATTTATCGTCGAGGCTGACGGGTCGAAGCGTCATCGGAAGACCTTGAGGGCCTGTGCAGTGCAGCAGTTTCAGTGGCGCCCCGGTCTCTCATATAGGCTCGGGCGCCGTGAGGCAAAGCCAGTCCAATCGAATAAAGGCTGACACCACAATGGCCTGTGGTCAATTTCGTTATCCGTCTCAGGACGGGAAGGAAGTTTCCGCCACACGCGTTTCCACGCATTATGGCGCACTGCAGCAGAGATGGCAGGCTCCCGGTGGAATGGGTGGTCAAATATTGTGCGGTGTGTAGAAGGAATTCGCCAGCCGGAATTCCCTCACCATGCAATCTCCGATCGTCTCCATCGAGACCAAAAAGTCTTGGACCGTCGCCACCGCGGCGCTCATCACGCTGCTGATGGCCTTCGGCTCCGCCTGGATCACGGCGGTCGGCCTCAAAGACATCGCGGCAGAAGTCGACGGCATACGCTCCATCCCGGCACTGGCAAATTCGCTGGCGTGGCTCGGCTCCGGCATCGGCGGCATCATGATGGGCCGCATCGCCGACAAGATCGGCACGCGCTGGACCGTCATCTTCGGCGCCCTCATGGTCGCACTCGGGCTGGCCATCTCGACGCTCGGCGCGCACTGGCCGCTGTGGATCGGCCATGGCCTGTTCATCGGCTTGATCGGTCTCTCCGGCATCAACGCGCCGCTCTACATCTACATCAGCCGCTGGTTCGACAAACGCCGCGGCTCGGCGCTGGCCCTGATCTCCAGCGGCAGCTATCTCGCCGGCGCGCTGTGGCCGCCGGTGTTCGAACGCGTCATCGCCATCTATGGCTGGCGCGACGCCATGCTGTGGTACGCCGTGGCTGAAATCGTCGTCGTCGTGCCACTAGCCTTGATCTATTTCAGCCATCCGCCGGAAGTTATTCACCCGGTTGCGGCGGCGAAACCAGGGGCCGCGAAAGCGCGCGTGCTGGGACTGCCGTCGAACCTCGTATTCGCGATGATCTGCGGCGCCGCCATTTTGTGCTGCATCCCAATGTCGATGCCGCAAGGCCATCTTGTGGCGTTCTGCAGCGATCTTGGCATCAGCCGCGCCATCAGCGCATTGATGCTGTCGATGCTGCTCGGCACGGCGTTCCTCAGCCGTCAGGCCTGGGGCGTGATCTCAGACAAGATCGGCGGCCTCACGACGGTTCTGATCGGATCCGCATGGCAGGCGCTGGCGATGATGGCCTTCCTGTTCACGCAGAGCGAAATGGGCCTGTTCACGGTGTCAGCGGCCTTCGGCCTTGGCTTCTCCGGCATCATCCCGGCCTACGTGCTGGCGGCGCGCGAACTGTTCCCGGCCTCGGAGGCCTCATGGCGCATTCCGACGATGCTGCTGTTCACCGGCGGCGGCATGGCCTTCGGCGGCTGGCTCGCCGGCCTGCTGTACGACCACTACGGCTTCTACGCGCCGGCCTTCTCGGTCGGCGTCGGCACCAACATCCTCAACGTCTTGTTGATCGGCTGGCTGGTGTGGCGCTGGCGCAATCGCGCGCGCTACGCCTAAGCACTCTTCGGCGCGATAATTCTAACGCCACCCAATATGGCGAGCGCCATCACGATCGGGAACAGCGCGAGCAAACTGCCGCTGGCGGCGAGCGCCGAGGCAGCCGCCCAGCCGATCGAGGAGAAGGCTTCGGCAAAAGTCGCGATGCGCGACGACGTCTGACGGCGGCGAAATTGACTGCGCCGCGCCTGCACGCGGAAGCAAAGCTGGATGTAGGTCGCCGACACGGTCGCCGCCAACAGGCCGAGACTGCAGATCAAAGCCCCGAACGGTGACAGGAACGCCAGCGCGATCACGAACGGCGCGAAAATGAGAGCGACCGCGCCGAGCACGGCTTCGACTTTCGCAATCGTGATACGGCGCGCCAGCACCGGCGCGGTGGCGACGAGATCCGGCGCGTCTTCGCCGGAGATGGAGAGCCAGGCGAGACCGCCGGACAACTGCCCAGCCGCCATGACCACCACCGGCACCAGCACGATCAAAGCGCCGCCGCCCTCGCGGAAGCTGATCCACAACATCAGAGCCGGCGGCAGCAGATAAAGTATCTGCATCAAGGTCTGCGACATCAGCCACGGATCGCGCAGCAACAGCGTCCATTCCTTGTGGCGCAGCACGCTGCCCGGGGAGCGGCGGCGGAAACCATGCACCGGCTTTTGACGCACGACCGTGCTGGACACACCGAGCGCCGCCGTGGCGTGCTCGCCGAAATTGCCGGCGAAGGTCATGATCGACAGCAGCAGCACGATCAGGCTTAGCACGACGACAACAGCGAGCGCCGCCGGATCACCCAACACTGCCCGCGCCGGCAGCCAGAAGGCGCTTTCGGCGGCGGGCGCATGATTCATGACCGCATCCGACTGCAACGGCGTGAAGCGCGACAGGCTCCCCGTGGACAGGATGGCCGTAATCTGCAGGCCGATGACGAAGGCCGCACCGATGACCGCAGCGACGATCTGCGCGATCAGGCGCGTGCGCTTGGGGCCGATGGTGCGAAACAGCGCAATCGTCAGCGCCACGGCGACCGCCGCCGCCACCGCGCCCATGGCCGCGACCACGCCATAGGCCATGAGCCAATGCGCGCCGCCGAACCAGGCCAGCACGTTGATAAAGGGCGACGCCAGCAGCATCGCGATCAGCGCCACCGATCCGCCGATCCGGCCGATACGGATGGAAAAGACTTTGCGCGGGCTGATGGGCGAGGCCAGGATCAGATCGAGGTCCGAGCGCGTGTAGAACGCCCGCGTCACCGATTCCATCGCCTGCGACAGCAACAGCGACCAGGACAGCACCATGCAGCCGGTGACCGTGACCAGTGTCACCTTGTCCGCCGTGACGTGCGCGTAACGCCCGACCATCGACCAAGCGATAAGATGCATGAGCGCGGCGAACAGCAACAGCGCGATGGTGACAGTGCGCGTGCGATGACGGCGGCCCGCCGTCATCAGCGACACCCAGTCGCGCCAGCTCAGGCGCAATTCGTGACCGGCAAGCCACGTCAATGTGGCGGGCGCGCTCACTCGGCGGCAACCGGCTCGGCGACCAATGTCAGGAAGGTCTCTTCAAGACTGATGGCGCCCTGCCCAGTCTGACGGCGCAGTTCGTCGAGCGTGCCTTCGGCGATCAGGCGGCCATGCGCGATGACGCCGATACGGTCGGCCATGCGCTCGGCGACTTCGAGAATATGCGTCGTCATGATGACGGTGCCGCCGGCGCTGACGCGTTCTTTCAGCACGTTCTTCACCTGCCGCGCCGAGCCGGCATCGAGGCCGGTCAACGGCTCGTCCAGAATGATGACCTTCGGGTCGTGCACCAGCGCGCCGGCCAGCGCCACTTTCTGCCGCATACCCTTGGAGAAACCTTCGCAACGCTCATGGGCGTGCAGCGCCAGACCCAGCCACTCGATCAATTCGGTAGCGCTGCGCTCGGCGGTCTTGGCGTCGATGCGCCAGAGGCCAGCGACGAATTCGAGATATTCGAACGGCGTCAGCTTGTCGTAGATCATCGGCTCGTCGGACAGCCATGCCGTGATCTGCTTGGCCGCCACCGGATCGGCCAGAGCGTCGATACCGTCGATGGCGATCGAGCCGGCATCGGGCTTGAGCAGTCCGGCGACCATACGCAAGGTCGTCGTCTTGCCGGCGCCGTTCGGCCCGAGCAGCGAATAGAATTCGCCGCCGTAAATGGTGAGGTCGAGATGATCGACAGCTGGGCGGTCGTAGGTCTTGCACAGACCGCGTGTCGCCAGGGCGATGGGAAGATGAAGGGTCATCACCCAGACATATTGGAGACAGGTTTCAGCGGTGTAAACCGCACCCTTGAAACGCGCGTGGTTAAGCGCGCGGAAACCATACCCGTTTGTCATGGCCGGACTTGTTCCGGGCATCTCGGTTAGGTGGACACCGTGCTCGACTAAGCGGGATCACCGGGACAAGCCCGGTGATGACAGGCAGCAAATTACGCCTTCGGCAGCATCCGGAACATCTCGTCGCCATACATCTTCCTGGCGTCGTCCAGCAGCGGCTGAACGGCGTCGGCTAACGCCTTGTGTTCCGCGTCTTTAAGTTCCAGCACCTTGCAGCCGGCATCGAGGATCGCCTTGAGCGACTGCTCGTGCTCCTCCTCCGCCAGCTTGCGCTGAAACACGACGGCCTCCTTCACCGCCTTCTGCATCGCCTCGCGCAGATCGGCCGGCCATGAGTCGACGGCATCGCGATGGAAGAAGATCGGCCGCGAAATATAGAAGTGCGACGACAGCGTGTGATATTTGTGGAACTTGTGCACGCCGTAGGTGACGGTATTGGCGAGCGGATTTTCCTGCGCATCGAGCGTTCCCTCGACCACCATCTTGATCGCCTCGCTCAAATCCATGCGCATGGCGTTGGCGCCGAGCAGCTCGAAAGTGCGGCGCTGGATCTCGCTCGGCAGCACGCGGATCTTCATGTCCTTCATGTCGGCCGGCAGATGGATCGGCCGCAGCTTGTTGGAGATGTGGCGAAAGCCGTTCTCGAACCAGCCGAGGATGCGGTAATTGACGCGATCCTCGATCTTGCGCACCAGATAAGCGCCGAGCTCGCCGTCCATCGCGGCGCGCGCCTGCGCGTTGTTGGCGAACAGGAACGGCAGATCGACGAAGCCCAGCTCCGGCACGCGGTCGGTGAGGTAGCTCGACGACTGATAGCCGAGCGTCAGCAGGCCGTGCTCGACCAGCCACAGAATGTCCTCGCCCTTGAAGCCGAGGTCCATGATGTTCCAGACATACTTGATGTCGACGCGGTCGCCGAACTGCGCCTCCAGTTTGTCGCCGATGAACTTGAGTGACTTGCTGAAACCGGTGGTGGCGGGGCCGTAGCCGCCCATGCGGATCTGGATCGGTTTGGTCATGAGAGCTCGCTGTGAAGTGACGCGGCTCTCTATATCGGCGCGGCGTGGCAACGCCAAGCGGTCCTGAATTTCATAGGGTGAACGCTACTTATCGTTCTTCCGGCCCTCGCCCGGACCCCACTGCCAGAAGTCGCGGCCTTCCTCGCGCATGAATTTGGCTAGCACCATCATGTGCACCTCGGAAGCACCATCGACGAGGCGCGCCGAACGCGCCGCGCGATAGATCCACTCCACCACCGTGTCCTTTGAGAAACCGCGCGCGCCCTGCAGCTGGATCGCGACGTCGGCCGCCTTGTGCAAGGTGTCGGCGACCTGAACCTTGGCCATCGACACTTCCTTGCGGGCGCGGCCGCCCTGATCGAGCATCCAGGCGGCGTGCATGGTCAGCAAGCGGCTGATCTGGATCTGCTGCGCGACTTCGCCCAATTTGATCTGCACGCTTTCGCGGTCGGCGAGCTTCACGCCGAAACCTTCGCGGCGATTCACATATTCTTGCGCGATTTCCAGACACCGCTTGGCCCAGCCGGTCCAGCGCATGCAGTGCGTGAGGCGCGCAGGGCCCAACCGCATCTGCATCAGCTTGATGGCCTCGCCTTCCTGCATCAACACGTTTTCTTCCGGCACTTCGAGGCCGGTGAATTCAAGCTCGCAATGCCCGCCATGCTCTTCCGGCCCGAGAATGCCGATGCGGCGCACGATCTTCCAGCCGGGCTGGTCCTTGTGAAATAGGAACGCCGTGAGACCGCGGCGTGTGTCGTCACTCGTCCGCGCAACAAGAATGAAATGCGCCGCGCCGTCCGCGCCGGTGATGAACCACTTGCGGCCGGTGATGACGTATTTACTGCCGCGCTTCTCGGCGCGCGTGCGGATCATGGTTGGGTCGGAGCCGCCGCCCGGCGCTGGCTCGGTCATGGCGAAGGCCGAACGCACGTCGCCATCGACGATGGGCTTGAGCCACTTGTCCTTCTGCGCCTTCGTGCCGACCAGTTTGAGGATGTTCATGTTGCCGTCGTCCGGCGCCATGCAGTTGATGGCGAGCGGACCGAACAGGCTACGCGCCGCTTCCTCGTAGATCGCCGCCCAGGCGACCATTGGCAAATCCATGCCGCCATATTCCTTGGGCGACTGCGGCGCCCACAGGCCCGCTTTCTTCGCCTTGGCGCGCACGGCCTTGAGCCGGTCCTCCGGAATGTTCTCGTGCTCGGAGAAATTCACCGGATCGGATTCGAGCGGCAGCACATGCTCTTCGATGAAGGCGCGCGTCTTGAGCCGCAACGCTTCGATCTCGGGCGAGAGTGTGAAGTCCATGGTCCCTACCCCTTGATCTGCACGACCTGGCCGCCATCGACGACAATCGTTGCGCCGGTCATATAAGCGCCGGCGTCGGACGCCAGCAGCAGCAGTGCGCCGTCGAGATCGCCGGCATTGCCGAAACGGCCCATCGGAATGTCGCGCTTCATGGCGATGCCCGCTTCGCTTTCGAGATATTTGTCGTTGATCTCGGTCACAAACCAGCCCGGCGCGATGGCATTGACGCGCACGCCCTTGAAGGCGAGTTCGACCGCCAACGCCTTGGTGGTCTGGATAACGGCAGCCTTGGCGACCGCGTAGGACGCCACGCCGCGCGACACGCCGAGACCGAGCACCGAGGCGATATTGATGATCGAGCCCTTCTTGCCAGCGGCGACCATGCGGCGCGCGGCTTCCTGCGCCCAGTAGAACACGGCGTCGAGATCGGTCGACAGCACGCGCCGCCATTCCTCCGGGGTCACATCAGTCGCGCGCACGGATTTCTGCGCCACGCCCGCGTTGTTGACCAGAACGGTGACAGTACCGAGGGCTTTCTCCGCCGCGTCGAACACGCGGATCATGTCGTCGCGATTGTTGACGTCGCCGGTCAGCGCGATGACCTTCGCACCCGACTTCTCCAGTTCGGCCTTGAACGCCTCCAGCCGGTCGGCGCGCCGCGCCACCAGTGCCACCGCGGCGCCATTATCGGCCAACGCGCGGGCGAACTGCTGGCCCAGCCCGCTCGATGCGCCGGTCACCAGCGCCACGCGGCCGGCCAGATTGAACATGTCGGCGGCTTTCATTTTAAAAAACCTGGTTTAACTGTCTGAGAAAATCGCATGTATCGAGCAAAGAGAGGCTTTCCCGCCTTATGAAAGTTACCGATAAGATCAAGCGCCGCGCGTCTACGCTTGAGAATGCCTCGTCGTTCCTCAGCATCCTGCGTACCGGGAAGTTCGGTATCAGCGGTTCTTACATCTTGAATGGCTTCCCACAATCCAACGAGATACTGCTGAACATCATCTCCAAAAAAGAAATAAGCCCGCTCCATATTTGAAATAAACTCAATTTCACGTTCTTGGTCGAAAGTCGGCGAAGAGCTCATCATTGAGTAAATTGCTTTACGTACGACGAGATATATCTCGTGTCTTCTTTCAAAGAGGTCGAGCACAGCTTTCTGTTGCGCCGTCCGCCATTGAAAAAAGCCTACTAAAGCAACGAAAAGCGTTGTGCTGGCGGCGATGACCCATTGAAATACTTCCACGGCAGATCTCCGCAATTTTTTCGCACTGCCCCCTTTCAGGGACAAAGCGTTACTTCCCATAAAGCGCATGCGGCAGGGCCGTCGCAAGCCCCGGCACGAACCACAGCACCACCAGCGCCAGAAGCTGGATCGCCACGAACGGAATAATGCCGACATAGATGTGCCGTGTGGTGATTTCCGGCGGCGCGACGCCGCGCAGGAAGAACAAGGTCGGCCCCAACGGCGGGTGCATGTACGAGGTCTGCAGGTTCATCGCCATCATGATGCCGAGCCAGACCGGATCGACGCCGGGCATTTTCAAAAGCGCGGGCGCGACGATCGGCACCACGACGAAGATGATCTCGAAGGCGTCCATGACGAAGCCGAGCAGGAACATCGCCAGCATGACCATGAGAACCGCGCCACTGGTGCCGCCGGGCAGATTGGTGAGGGCGCGGTTGACCATGTCGTCACCACCGAGCGCACGGAACACGAGGCTGAACAACGTCGCGCCGATCAGAATGAGGAAGATCATGCTGGTGATCTGCGTCGTCTTCTCGACCACCGGCATCATGACGCCGCGCAGGCCCGACTTGAGCGCCGCCAGCAGGATGGCGCCAACCGCGCCGACTGACGCCGCTTCCGTCGGCGTCGCGACGCCGCCGAGGATCGAGCCGAGCACGGCGAGGATCAGCAGCAGCGGCGCGACCAGCACGGCGGCGAGTTTGCGCGCCAAGGCAAAGCCGCGGGGTGCCGCAGGATCGGGCGGCATAGCCGGCGCGGCCTTCGGAAAGAAGACTGCGACAGCGATGACGTAGAGAAGATAAAGGCCGACCAGTGCGAAGCCCGGCAGCAACGCGGCCGCGAACAGATCGCTGACATTGACCGAGCGCGGCGCAAAAATGCCCTGCGACAGTTGCGAGGCCTGGTAGGCGTTGCCGAGTTGGTCGCCGAGCAGAACCAGCACGGTGGCCGGCGGGAAAATCTGCGCCAGCGTTGCGGTCGCGGCGACCGTGCCGGCCGCGAGCCGTTTGTCGTAGCCGAAGCGCAGCATGGTCGGCAGCACGATCAGGCCCATGGTCACGGTCGTGGCGCCCACCACTCCTTTCGCCGCCGCCAGCAGCGTGCCGACAATGATGACGGAAATGCCGAGCCCGCCGCGCAAGGTGCCGAACAGGCGGCCCATCGTCTCCAAAAGCTCTTCGGCGACGCGCGAGCGCTCCAGCATCACGCCCATGAAGATGAAGAGCGGAATCGCCAGCAGCGTTTCGTTGGTGATGACGCCGTAAATGCGTTGCGGCAGCGCACCGAGAATAGCGAAGTTCATGACGCCGAGCGCATGACCCAGAACCGCGAAGGCGAGCGACAGGCCCGCCAACGTCAGCGCCACGGGATAGCCGGCCATCAGCACAATGATGACACCTACGACCATCAAGACGGCGAGGATTTCGGCGAGCGGCATCAGCGCGGCCCGGCCAGAATGCGCAGCGCGCGGATGGCCTGCGCCGCGCCCTGCAACGCCATCAGCACGGCGAAAGCGGGGATTAAAGTCTTGAGCGCATAGACCAGCGGCAGGCCGCTCGCCTCCTGCGACCGCTCCAACACGGCCCAGGAGCGCGCAACGTAAGGCAGCGACAGCCACAGCAGCGTCAGCGCAAACGGCAGCAGCAGCAGCACCGCACCGGCGAGATCGACCGTGGCCCGCGTGCGTGGCGAGGCATCGGCATAAAAAATGTCGACGCGGACATGCCCACCGGCTTTCAGAGTCCACGCCGCCGCCAGCATCAAGACCGTCGCATGGCCGTAGATCACGGCCTCGGTCAGCCAAATCGAGCCGAGGCCGAACCAGTAGCGCGCCAGCACCAGCGCGAATTGCAGCAACACGACGGCGATTACCAGCCACGCCACGGCGTGGCCGATCGCGGTGTTCACCCGATCGACGATGTCGGCAAACCTATTGAGCCCGGCAAGCATGGCGCTCATTGTGCCACGGCGCGCGGGTCAGCACCAAACGCTTGGCACGATATCTGCTTTTTCTTTGGTTTCGCGCGGAGAGGATTCCATCATGCCGAAGCTCGACGACGTATCCGGCCTGCGCCTCGCCTTCGGCGTGGCGGCCAAGGCGCGCACGCATGGCAATCATCCGTTCGGCTGCGTGCTGGTCGACGGCGACGGCACGGTGTTGCTGGAAGCCGAGAACGGCTACATGCCGGACCGCGACATGACCGCCCATGCCGAGCGATTGCTGGCGACGGCGGCGTCGAAAAAATTCCGGCCCGCCGAGTTCGCGCAATGCACGATGTACACCTCGGCCGAACCTTGCGCGATGTGCGCCGGCGCCGCGTACTGGGCGGGCTTCGGCCGCGTCGTCTACGGCCTGTCGGAAGCGCGGCTGAAGACCATCACCGGCAGCCACGAGGAAAATCCGACGCTCGACCTGCCCTGCCGCGCCGTCTTCGCGGCTGGCCAGCGTCCGGTCGAAGTCGTCGGCCCGCTGCTGGAGGATGAGGCCGCCGCGCAGCACAAAGGCGTGTGGGATTAACCCCGGCGCATTTCAGCGACGAGCGTTGCCATGAGCTTTGCCGCCGGCATGGCGCGCACGCGCGTGACGTTGCGGCCCGCCCAGAGCGAGATGTAGTCCGGCGTGCCCTGCTTGCCGGATTCGTTGCGCATCGGCCGCGTCAGATCGTTCTGCTGCCGGAACGGCAGGATCGGAACGCCCTCGACCATATCGATGAAGGCATTGCGCAAGCCGCGCGCGGGACGGCCCGAATAGGCGCGCGTGATCACGGTGGTGTCCTGCTTCGCCGCGAGCAGCGCCTTCTTGTAGGCGTCCGGCGCGCCGCTTTCATCGCACACAAGAAACGCGGTGCCGAGTTGCGCCGCCACGGCGCCTGCATCCAGCATCTCCCGTATTTCGCCGCCATTCATGATGCCGCCGGAGGCGATCACCGGCACCGGGACTTCGCGCAGCAGCCCGCGCGTCAAGTCTCTCATCGGCACCATCGACTCTTCGAACGACTTGAGAAAGCTGCCACGATGCGCACCGGCCTCCTCGCCCTGCGCGGCGATATAATCAACGCCGGCGGCCGCGAGTTGCTTGCCTTCCGCGACCGTGGTCGCGGTGCCTTTGATGCGGATACCGGCCTTGCGCAATCGCGCCAGCACATCGGTGCCCGGAATGCCGAAGGTGAAGCTGAACACCGCCGGCCGCGCCTCAATCACCGCCGCGACCTGATCCTCGAATGGACTCGCCGGATTCGGCGGCACCACCGGCGACGGCAGGCCCAGCGCATCGTGCACACGCTTGACCAGCGCCAGCATCGGCGCCGGATCGACATGGCGCTGCGGCTCGTAACCGCCAGCGAACAGATTGAGCGCGAAGGGCTTGTCCGTCAGTCCGCGGATTTGCTTGGCCGTATCCAGAATTTGCTGCGGCGTCGAATAGGCGCCACCCCAGGAACCGAGCCCGCCGGCATTCGACACAACAGCCACCAGTTCCGGCGTGCCGCCCGCCCCGGCCATGGGCGCGAGGATAATGGGATGGACGAGACCGAGATCGCTCAAGAAGTTATCCGACATGCTGCGCTCCCGGCTGGCCAACGCAGGCTAGCGCCGCGCGCTCAATCCGCAATGCGTATGTCGCGATAGCAGACTTAAAGCGCGGCGATGGGTCTCAGACGCCCATCAGCCGTTCGCTGACAATGTAGCCGGTCAGCAGCAGCGCACCGAAAGCGACGATGACGAGCGCCGCGCCGGCTTCCAGCCCGCGCAGCACCAGCATGCCGGCGCCAGGCTTCGCCTTGGCCCAGCGCGCCGCCACGCTGCGCGCGCCGACGGCCATGGTCGCGATCGCAGCCACGGTGATTGCGGTGCCAAGTCCCATGGCAAAGGTCGACGCCACGCCGATCCAGAACAGGCCCTGCGCCAGCGCGAAAACGAGAACGATGATCGCGCCCGAGCACGGCCGCAGACCGACGGCGATGATGGCGGTGAGACCACGCTTCCACCAGTCCTTGCCCTTGAGCTCGCTCGGCTCCGGTGCGTGGGCATGGCCCCAGGCATGCGCCTCATCACCGTGGTCGTGATGGTGATGCGCGTGATCGTGGCCGTGGCTGTGATCATGACCATGATCGTGGCCACAATTCTCTTGATCGTGGTGATGATGATCATGCCCGTGATCATGATGCGCATGATCGTGGTGCGCATGGTCGTGCACGTGCGCGGCCTTCGCCGGCAGCAGCAGCTTCAAGAAGGCGCGGCCCTTCACCCACAGCAACCGCAGACCGATGAGAACGATCAGCCCGTAGCTGACGACCTCGATGACACGCACGGTGTCACCCATCACCTTGGCAGTAGCGCCGAGCAGCACCGCCAGAATGCCGACGACGGCGATGGCCGTGAACGCTTGAAAAATGGCGGACGCAAAGGACAGCGCCACACCGCGCTTCCAGGTCTCGTCATTCGCGATCATGTAGGACGAGATCACCGCCTTGCCGTGGCCAGGACCGGCGGCGTGAAAGATACCATAGGCGAACGAAATGCCGAGCAAGGTCCAGGCGGCGCTGCCGTCAGCCTTGGCCGCGCGGATGGCGCCGGACATCATGCGGTAGAAGTCGGCCTGCTTGTGCAGGATCCAGCCGGCAAGACCACCGACCTCACCGCCGCCATCGCGCGAAATGCCGAACGGCTGCGCCATCGCGACATCGACGGCGCAAACAACCAGCAACAGGCATGCAGAGAGCACAAACAATTTCAACAAAGCGGAACGACGGCCAGTCGGCATCATGTCGAGCATTTCCCCTGCACGCGCCGCCCCCGCGGATCGTCACAGACCCTTACGGGCAATTGACCAGAATCTTGTTGGCAAACTCGGCACCGATCGCCAAGGCGGTGTTCGGCTGATCGGCCGGAATATCGGCGAGCTTCTTGCCCTCGGCGAAGGTCATCTCGCGCGGCAGCGCGACATCGAGCTTGCACCCCGTCGGCGCGCCGACCAGCTTCACCGGCGCTGTCTTGTCGAAAGAGAAGTCGACGAAAATACTGACGTCGTAGATGTCGACCTTGAACAATTTTGCTTTCACCGGCTTCTTGAGCGGGATAGTGAAGTTCAGCGTCAATATCTGATCCTGATAGTCGAGATAGAAGTCCGGCAGCGGATCGGTCATCGGCACCTTGACGCCATCGGCGGTCGCGTAGGTGAAGTAGTCGTATTCTTTAAGCGACTCGACATTGACCTTGGCGAGCGGAGCCAGTTCCTCTCGCGTAAACTTTCCCTTCTCCTTGCTCTCGAGGCCCTGCGTGGCGAAAGCCGAGAACATGTCGTCGAACGCCCAAGCGTGGCGCACGCCGGTCACAGTGCCGTCGGGGGCGTAGAGCACTTCGCTTTTCATCGTCACCCACACATGCGGATGCGCCTGCGCGGGAGCGGTGAAAACGAGTGTCAGCAAAGCGAGCAGAAGAATGCGGATGTTCATGGCCCGGACAATATCACGGAGTGCGGCGGATTGGAGGCACGTATGACACGTAACAATGTCACAGTTACGCAGTATTAATACCGTCACCCTGAGGTGCGAGCGCAGCGAGCCTCGAAGGGTAACGGGTCGAGCTGTAATCCTTCGAGGGCCGCTTCGCGGCCACCTCAGGATGACGCTCACACCCCCGCCGCGCCGCCGTCGGCACGGGGATCGTGGCCACCTTCAAAGCTGCCATCCGGATGCATGATGACAGCGCCCGCATGGCCCATGGTGTCGGAATAGCCCTCGTCCAGCACCGCGACATCGTGACCCGCCGACATTAGCTGATCGATGACCCGATCGTCGAAACGGCTTTCCATGCGCAGATTGGTGTGGCTGGAACCCCAAGTGCGGCCCAGCAACCAGCGCGGTGCGTCGAGCGCCTGATCGAGCGGCTGGCCGAAGGTAACGTGGCGTGTAAACACCGCCGCTTGGCTCTGCGGCTGGCCGTCTCCGCCCATCGTGCCATAGGCCATGACGCGACCGTCCTTGAGCACGGCGAGCGCCGGATTGAGCGTATGGAACGGGCGGCGTCCGGGCTCCAGCGCGTTCACCGCTTTCGGATCGAGCGAGAAGCTGGCACCGCGGTTCTGCATCAGCACGCCAGTCTTCGGCAGCACGCAGCCCGAGCCGAACTCCCAGTAGATTGACTGGATATAGGAGACGACGAGCCCGCTCGAGTCCGACGCGCCCATCCAGATGGTGTCGCCTTTGCGATCCGGCGCCGGCCATGGCGCGGCCTTGCGCGCGTCGATTTTCGCCGCATCGCTATCGAGAAAATCTTTCTCGAGAAAACGCGACAGCGGGCCGTCAACGCGGTCCGGGTCGGTGACGTAACGATCGCGCACGATGAAGGCGCGCTTGGTGGCTTCGATGAGACTGTGGATGTGCTCAAAACTCTCCGCTTTGGCGACGCGCAGCCGGTCGAACAGGCCAAGGATCATCAAGGACGCGAGACCCTGCGTCGGCGGCGGCGCATTGTAGAGCGTACCGGCGCTCACCGTCGTGCTGAGGGGATCGGCAATCCACGCTTCGTATTTCTCCAGATCGCCCCGCGTCACCGGGCTGCCGATGCGTTCGAGATCGGCGGCGATCTCCCTGCCGACATCGCCGCGATAGAAATCGCTCAAGCCCGCATTGGCGAGTTGGTCGAGCGTGGCGGCCAAAGCGGATTGCTTGAGCTTGGTGCCAACGTTCGGCGCTTTGCCATCAGCGAGGAAGGTCTGCACGAAGCCCGGCGCCGTTTCCAGCTCAGCATATTTGTCGACCGTGAGCTGCGCCTGGCTGCGCGTGACCGTGTAGCCCTCGCGCGCATGCTTGATCGCGGCTTCGAGCAGCACATGCAGCGGCAACCGCGCGCCTTTGCCCGGTTGCGCCTTGGCCGCTTCGAAGGCGAGCCCCCAGCCCGCCACCGCGCCCGGCACTGTCAGCGCGGCCAAAGGTCCGCGCGACGGAATCTCGTGATGACCGTGATCGCGATAAAACTGCCGCGTCGCTTTCGATCCGGCGCGACCAGCGCCCATGATGGCGCGCACCCGACCCGACGGTTCGCGGATCAGCCAGAAACCATCGCCGCCAACATGATTCATGTGCGGATAGACGGCGGCGATCGACGCCGCCATCGCGATCATCGCCTCGATGGCGTTGCCGCCTTCGGCCAGAATGGCGCGGCCGTCTTCGACAGCGGCGGCATGCGGCGCACAAACGACGCCCCGGCGATGACCGGCGGTATGCAAATCCATTTTAGTTCCGACCCAAATTTTTCCGGCCGGGCTTTCATAACCCAGATTCCGCGCTGAAACCGCCGTATAGTGAGTTCTCGACTTTATGCTTAGGGAGAAAAACGTTAATGCGAAATGGCTTATTATTGCTGGCGGCGGGCGCAGTTGCCCTTGCCGCTCTGTCGTCTCCCGCGCTCGCACGCGCTGGCGCGACCACGACCGATTTCTCCGCTCAACCGCAGGAAAAGAAGAAGGGCCAGAATGCGCCGCCCGCACGGCCAGCTCCGCGTGCTGCACCCGCGCGTGCAGGCGCAGCCTCGTATCCAGGCTCAGCCTCGCATCGCGCCGCGTCAGGCCCCGGTCAGGGTAGCGCCCGGGCCGCGCATCAATCGTCAGGCTTCTCCGCCCGCCGTTCGCAGCCAACGCGTCATCGGCGCGCCCCGCAACGTCGGGCCGCGGCCGAACCAAGCGGTCATGCCGCGCAATGCAGGACCGCGCATCATCACCCGCAACGCCGCGCCGCGGCAGGCTAATCGCGCCTTCACGCCGCGCGGCGCCAACTCCACGGCCATCCGCGCCGCCAGCATCCGCAGCGCGCCAGCACGAGGCGCCGGCCGCTTCTCGATCCAAGGCCGCAACTATTCCGTCTGGCGCAATAACTACCGTATCCGCCGTGGCGGCGGCTGGCGCACCTTCGTTGCCCTCGGCGCACTCGGCACCATCGCGATCGGTTCCGCCGAATTTTATCCGTACGCCTATATTCAGGCGCCGGAGAATTACTGCGACGGCCGCACCGAAGACGGCTGCCAGTTGGTCTGGGAAGACGTCGAGACCGTCGAGGGCGACATCATCCCGCAATGCGTCGCTTATTGCCCCTGGCAATAGTGAACGCGGCTGAGCTCTTTACGAATGAACAGGCGCGGCATCGGCGATGCCGCGCTTTTTCAACAGCGGATCGACTGAAGGCAGCCGACCGCGGAACGCCGTGTAGGCCTCACCCGGATCGCGCAGATTGCCGGCAGCGTAAATGTAGTCGCGCAGCCGCTTTGCGGTTGCGGGATCGAAGGCATTGCCGGTTTCGGTGAAAGCCTCGAAGGCGTCGGCATCGAGCACTTCCGACCACAGGTAAGAGTAATAGCCCGCGGCATAGCCTCCGCCGGAAAACAGATGTGAGAAATGCGGCAGCCGGTGCCGCATCACGATTTCCGCCGGCATATCGATCGCTGCCAGCGCCTTCTTCTCGAAAGCATCGATGTCGAGCGTGCCCGGCTCTGGCACGGCGTGGATGTCGAGATCGACCAGCGCGCACGCTGTGTATTCGACGATGGCGAAGCCCTGATTGAAAGTGCGGGTCGCCAGCAGGCGGTCGAGAAGCGCCTTCGGCATCGGCTTGCCGGTTTCCGCGTGCACCGCGAACTTCTGCATGATCTCCGGCACTTCGAGCCAGTGCTCGTAAAGCTGCGACGGCAATTCGACGAAGTCGGTCGCCACCGAGGTCCCCGCCAGCAGCGGATAGGTTACGTTCGACATCAGGCCATGCAGACCGTGGCCGAACTCATGAAATAAAGTGCGGGCGTCGTCGAACGACAGCAGCGCCGGTTCGCCGTCGGCGGGCTTGGAGAAATTGCAGACATTGAGAATGATCGGCCGGATGGTGCCGGTCAGGTTCTCCTGATCGCGCAGCAGCGTCATCCAGGCGCCAGAGTGCTTGGAGCCCCGCGCGAAGAAGTCGCCGATGAACAAGCCGACATGGGCGCCGGAAGCATCCTTCACGTCCCACGCCTTGGCGTCGGGGTGATAGAGCGGCACATCGACCGGCGTGAAAGTCAGACCGAACAGCCGGGTCGCGGTCTCGAAAGCCGCGTTGATCATCTTGTCGAGCTGGAAGTACGGCTTGATCTCGCTCTCATCCAGATCGTACTGCGCCTTGCGCAGCTTCTCGGCGTAATAGCGCCAGTCGTGCGGCGCGAGCGCGAAATTGCCCCCCTCGTCGGCGATCATCTTCTGCAGGGCATCGCGGTCGATGCCGGCCTTGATGCGGGCCCGGCCCCAGACCTCGTCGAGCAGCTTGCGCGCCGCCTGCGGCGTCTTGGCCATCTGGTCGTCGAGCCGGTAGTCGGCAAAGGTCGCATAGCCAAGGAGCTTGGCCCGCTCGGCGCGCAACGCGATCAGTTCCGAAATGATGCCGCGATTGTCGGTTTTGCCGCCATTCTCGCCGCGTTTGATGAAGGCCTGAAAAACCTTCTCCCGCAGGTCGCGGCGGGCGGAAAACGTCAGGAAGCCCTCGCAGGACGAACGCGCCAGGGTGATGGCGAATTTACCCGGATGGCCGCGCTCTTCGGCAGCGGCAAGGGCTGCATCGCGAGCAAAATCCGGCAGGCCATCGAGGTCGGCCTCGTCGAGGATCAGAGCATAGGCTTTCTCATCCGCCAGAACGTTCTGGCTGAACTGAGTGCCCAACGTGGCCAAACGTTCGTTGATGGCGGCGAGCCGATCCTGCGCCGGCTTGTCGAGCGCCGCGCCGGCCCGCACGAACAAGGTGTGATAGCGCTCCAGCACCCGGCTCTGCTCGGCGTTGAGACCAAGGGAATCGCGGCCCGCGTAAAGCGCGGCGATGCGGGCAAACAGCGCCCGGTCGAGATACATGGCGTTGCTGTGGCGGGCGAGCAGCGGCGAGACGTCGCGCTCCACCGCCTCGAGCGCATCCCCAGTATCGGCGCCAGTCAGCACGAAGAACACATTTGAGACACGATCGAGCGCGCGGCCGCTCCGCTCCAGTGCCTCGATGGTGTTGACGAAGCTGGGCTCGGCGGGATCGGCGGCAACAGCGTCGAGTTCGGCGCGGTGGCGCGCCAGCGCCTCGTCAAAGGCCGGGCGGTAGTGACCGGTCTTGATGGCGCTGAATGGCGGCAGCCCATAGGGCGCGGTCCAGTCAGCGATAAACGGGTTTTGGCTGTTGGTCGTGGTGGGCTGGCTCATGTGCCCTCTCTAAAACGCCGATATTGAAACGCCAAGCCGCAGGGCACCGGTCATCACCGACTCGTCATTCCGTGCTGCTACCGGGACGGTGCATAGTAGGCCCCAACAAAAGCATTAGGGAGTTGTCATGACGCGCCTTGCCATTGTCCTCGCCGGGTTGATCGCAACGACCGCGGCCTACGCCGCCGAACCGGTCAAGATCGGCATCACCACGGTGCTCAGCGGTCCGACCGCCGATCGAGGACAATCTGAGCAATATGGCACGCAGCTCGCGCTGAACCACGTCAACGCCGCCGGCGGCGTTCTCGGAAGGCCGGTCGAGGCCTTCTACGCCGACAACGCCCGCACGCCCGCGACCGGCGTTGCCGGCACGAAGCGCCTCATCGAACAGGAACACGTCCCCGTTCTGATCGGCGCCCTGTCGACGCCGGTCACCCACGCCATCATGCCAATCGTCGCCGAGGCCAAGGTGCCGCTGGTGATCGCGACATCGGCGGGTCAGGATTTTGTCGACGCCTCCGGCATCGGCGGCAACGACTACGCCTTCAAGACCATCCCGTCAGAACTCGACATCGCGCGCGGCCTGATGCGCTACCTGGCCTCCAGGAACGTGAAGTCCGTGGCGATCGTCGCTGCGGCCGGCGACTTCCCGCAAGCCAATGCGACCGGGATGGCAAAAGCCGCGCAGGAACTGGGCATTCGCGTGACCAGCCGCGCGACCTTGGCGCAAGGCACCACCGACTTTGCGCCTGTGCTCACGGAGCTGAAAACCGGCGCGCCGGATCAGGTGGTCACGGTCCTCGGGCCGTTCACCGCAGGCTTCCTCAAGGCCTACGAGACGTCGGGCCTGAAGGTGCCGCTGACCGGCCGCATCGAAATTCCGGCGGCGCTTGCCGCCGTATCGCCCGAATTCCGGGCGGCCGGCGGACTGTCGGACATGACCAGCGTCGTCAATTACACGCCGCTCGTGAACCAGCCGGGCCTGAAAGAGTTCGTCGCCGACTACAGCGCGCATTACGGCATGATGCCGACGCAGCGGTCGTTCTTCGTCTACGAGGCGACCTTACTGGTGGTCGACGCCATCCGCCGTGCCGGGTCGGATCAGCCGGCCGCAATCCATAAAGCACTGAAGACCTCGACCATGCCGTCCCTGCTCGGCGGCACCTATGCCTTCGACGACCACAATCATCCGCACATCCCGCTGCCGATCGTCGGGCTGCGCGACGGCAAACCCGCCGTCATCGCCACACAATAGCCTTCCGCGCACCGTGCCCGGGACACCCTGCCACGGCCATAATTGCTTGCTATGGACTTGATCCAGCGGCCGGATTCGGCTTCATTGCGTCCAGTTTCTGGAGAATTGCCATGGCTACCGCCCGCCGCATCGTCTGGCTCAACGTCATCACCGTGATCTCGGCCGCGATCCTGATCGGCGCCGAGGTGTTCGGCGCGGCTTTCGCCGGCTCGTGGGCGCTCGCGACCTTGTTCGACTTCGGCACGATGGGTCAGCGCATCCTCGACGGCGTCTTCGTGCTCGGCGGCGTCGTCGTGATGGCGCAGTTCATCCGCTTCGCGCATCGCATCGAGCCGTTCACCGCCCGCGGTTGACGTCGACGCGCGACGCAGTTCGCGCACGTTTAAAAAAATTAAGGAAGAATTGCGCGCCGCGAATTAATTCGCTTGCGCCGCGCGAAAAAAATGTTATTTCCACCTTGCCCAATTTCGCACGTGCCTGTGGTCGTGGGTCAATCGGTAGGTAGCGGGACAAGAGGCCCGCCAGCCGCCTGAGGCAAGCGAGCTTCTCCTACGGGAAAAGTAAGTAGTCTCAAGTCTTCTGATTGGCAGCCGGAGGCGAAACCGGCGCACTCTGCTCTCCGCAGGGGACGCGACTTAAAGCAACGACGGAGCGGGCTTCTTTGGTCTCTGCTGGCCTTCCACCGCCAGCAACGGGTTACCGACGAGGCTTGTCCATCTTGCCAGCAGTGCGGCGGGGTCTCCCCTCCAAGCCAAGGCAGCACAGCGGTTAAGAGTTCACGCTAGTGGTGCGTCCCCATCGCGCACCGGCGGGCGGGCTCTCAATCGCGAAAACGGACGGTATTCCGTCCCTTTGAGCTGGGAGTGTGCATCCATGACGGAGCGCATCCGCGAATTTCTGCGTGATCGCCGCGAACGCGGCATCGACGAAGGTCCCGTCCTCGTGGTCGATCTCGAGGTCGTCAAAGACAACTACACCGCTTTCTCGAAGGCGTTGCCCGACACGCGCGTATTCTACGCCGTGAAGGCCAACCCGTCGCCGGAAGTGCTGTGCCTGCTGGCCAAGCTCGGCTCCTGCTTCGACACTGCTTCGGTCGCCGAGATCCAGATGGCGCTCGCGGCCGGTGCGACGCCGGACCGCATCTCCTACGGCAACACCATCAAGAAGGAGCGGGACATCGCCCGCGCCTTCGAGCTGGGCATCCGTTTGTTCGCCGTGGACTGCCAGCCGGAGGTCGAGAAGATCGCCCGCGTTGCTCCGGGCTCGCGCGTATTCTGCCGCATCCTCTCCGACTGTGCCGGGGCGGAATGGCCGCTGTCGCGCAAGTTCGGTTGCGAGCCGGGAATGGCCGTGGACGTGCTGGAGCACGCGCTCAAGCTGGGCCTCGAGCCCTATGGCGTGTCGTTCCATGTCGGTTCGCAGCAGCGTAACCAGCATGCTTGGGACCGTGCGCTCGCTTCGGCGGCGTCCGTGTTCAAGGAGTGCGGCGAACGCGGCATGAACCTGTCGATGGTCAATCTGGGCGGCGGCTTTCCGACGAAGTACCTGAAGAACGTGCCGACGGTGAAGACCTACGGCAACGCGATCTTCAAGGCGCTGCGCAAGCACTTCGGCAACCAGATCCCGGAAACGATCATCGAACCGGGCCGCGGCATGGTCGGCAACGCCGGCATGATCGAGACGGAAGTCGTCCTTGTTTCCAAAAAGAGCGAGGAAGACGACGTGCGTTGGGTGTACCTCGACATCGGCAAGTTCGGCGGTCTCGCCGAGACGATGGACGAGTCCATCCGCTACCCGATCCGCACCCCGCGGGACGGCGACGCGATGGCGCCCTGCGTGCTGGCCGGCCCGACATGCGACTCGGCGGACGTGCTGTACGAGAAGACACCGTACCCGCTTCCGGTATCGCTCGAGATCGGCGACAAGCTGCTGATCGAAGGCACCGGGGCGTACACGACGACCTACTCGGCGGTGGCGTTCAACGGCTTCGAGCCGCTGAAGAGCTACCACATCTGATCGCTCCGCGATCGGGCACATCTGATCGCTCTGCGATCTGACGGTTAAGGGAGGCGGCCTACCGCCTCCCCCTTTCCAAACCTCTTGAACTGTTTGCGCCCTGAGCGCGCGCCTTGGCGCGTGCTTTTGGGCCGGGAAGGAGCTGCCATGACCATGATGATCCGCCACGAACGGCTCTCCGACATCGACGCACGCGAAGCGCTGCTCGACGACGCGTTCGGCGAAGTCCGTTTCCGCAAGTCTTCCGAGCGTCTGCGCGAAGACCGTCTGCCGGCTGAAGGGCTGTCCTTCGTCGCGTCGGAAGGCCGCCGCGTGATCGGGACTGCACGCCTGTGGAACGTCGCTGTCGGCAATGGTCAGCAGGCGCTGCTGCTCGGCCCCGTCGCCGTGGCGGAAGACTGCCGCAGCCGCGGGCTCGGCGGCGCGATGGTGCGCCGTGCGATCCAGGCTGCGCGCAAGCTCGGCTATGGCGCCATCGTCCTCGTCGGCGACCCGGCCTACTACAACCGCTTCGGCTTCTCGGCTGAGAAGACCTGCGCGCTGTGGATGCCCGGCCCGTTCGAGCGCCACCGCCTGCTCGGCCGTGAGATGAAGGTGGGTGCGCTGGACGGCGCGCGCGGCATGATCGCCGCCACCGGCCGCGACATGCCCGTGCCGGACCTCGCCGCCTTGGTGGCGCGGGAGATGGCGGTGCAAGCCGGTCCTGCTGGGCGTCTTCGCCGCTCAAAAGCCGCGTAAAACCGCCTCAAATTTATCGTGGACGCCGCGCCGGAATCGCGGCGTCCACACTTCCGTTCGTCACACACGACGGATATCACCGCCCTATTGACCGTTCCTGGAGGTTTTGAAATGACCGATTGGCCTGTCTACGGCACCATCACCGGACCGATTGTCATGGTCGGCTTCGGCTCGATCGGCAAAGGCACGCTGCCAATGCTCGAGCGGCATTTCAAATTCGACAAGTCGCGTCTCGTCGTCCTCGATCCCAAGGACGAGGGCCGCAAGGCCATGTGCGAGAGCCAGGGCGTCCGCTTCATCCAGCAGGGCCTGACGCGCGACAATTACCGCGACGTGCTCAAGCCCCTGCTGACCGCAGGCGGCGGCCAGGGCTTCTGCGTCAATCTGTCGGTCGACACCGGCTCGGTCGACATCATGGAATTCTGCAACGAGATCGGCGCGCTCTACATCGACACGGTCAACGAGCCGTGGCTCGGCTTCTACTTCGACGCCTCCAAGGGCGCGGCGGCGCGTTCGAACTACGCACTGCGCGAGACGACGCTCGCCGCCAAGAAGGCGCGCAAGCCCGGCTCGCATACGGCCGTATCCTGCTGCGGCGCCAACCCCGGCATGGTTTCGTTCTTTGCCAAGCAAGCGCTGGTCAACCTTGCGGCCGAACTAAAGCTCAACGTGCCAGAACCCAAGACCAAGGCCGAATGGGCCGACCTGATGCGCCAGGCCGGCGTGAAGGGCATTCACATCGCCGAGCGCGACACGCAACGCTGCCGGACGCCGAAGGAAGCGGAAGTTTTCGTCAACACCTGGTCGGTCGAGGGCTTTCTCTCCGAAGGCATGCAGCCGTCCGAACTCGGCTGGGGCACCCACGAAAAATGGATGCCGGCGAACGCCCATACGCACGATACCGGCTGCGGCGCGGCGATCTACCTGTTGCAGCCCGGCGCCAATACGCGCGTACGCACCTGGTGTCCGACGCGCGGCGCGCAGTACGGTTTCCTCGTTACGCACAACGAGTCGATTTCGATCTCTGATTATTTCACCGCGTATGACGCGTCCGGCAAAGCGATCTACCGGCCGACCTGCCACTACGCCTACCATCCGGCGGATGACGCTGTCGTTTCGCTGCACGAGCTGTTCGGCTCGGGCAAGATGCAGACCAAGCACCACATTCTCGAGGAAGACGAAATCGTCGACGGCATCGACGAGCTCGGCGTGCTGCTCTACGGCCACGGCAAGAATGCCTACTGGTTCGGCTCGCAGCTCTCCATCGAAGAGACGCGCGCTTTGGCGCCGTATCAGAACGCGACGGCGTTGCAGGTAACCTCCGCCATCATCGGCGGCATGGCCTGGGCGCTGGAGCATCCGACCGAAGGTATCGTCGAGGCCGACGAAATGGACTTCCATCGCTTGCTGGAGATTCAATTGCCGTATCTCGGCCCGGTGAAGGGGTACTACACCGATTGGACGCCGCTGGAAGGCCGCCCCGGCCTCTTCCCAGAAGATCTCGACACCAGCGATCCGTGGCAATTCAAAAACGTGCTCGTGCGCTAAGCATCGCGCATTTCTGAAATGAAACGGGCGGCCCTTGCGGCCGCCCGTTTTGTTTTGCGCGATATCAGCCGCGCTATTTCTTCTCTTCCGGCGGCGGTCCCTTTTTCGCCGGTGGCGGAGCGCCAGCAGGCGGGCCGGCGGGCCGCGGTGGAGCAGCTGCCGGTGGTGGCGACGGTGGTGCCGGCGCGGCCACAGGCGGTGCCGCTGCAGGCGGCGGCGATGGTGGAGCCGGACGCGCAACGGGTGGCGGCGCAGGCGGTTCTGGCGGACGCGCCACGGGCGGCGGCGCTACCGGTCGCGGTTGCGCGGCAGGCGGTGACGCCGGCGGAGCCGGTGGCGCAACGGCTCGCTCGGGCCGTGCCGGCGGCGGTTCGCTAGGACGCGCGACCGGTGGTGCTGGCGGTGCCGGACGCGGCGGCGGCGGTGCTGCATTCACGGGTGGTGGTGGCGGAGCCGCAGGTGCTGCCGCAGGTGGCGGCGATAGCGGCGCAGCAGCGGGCGACTGCGATGGTGGTGGCGGTGACGCAGGCGGTTGCGATGGACGTGGCGGTGGCGCACCAGCTCCGGGCGCACCTTGCGGTACTCCCTGCCGTGGCGGCGCGCCAGCAGGCGGACCCCCTGCGCCTGCGGGACGCTGAACATTCGGCGCGCCCGGGGGCGGCGCATTGGGTGCCGGTTGCTGTGCCGGCATCGGTGCCGGCGTGGCGCCTTGCGCCGCGCGCGGCGGATGCGAACCAATCCGGCCCGACTGGCCTTGCGGCAACGCTTGCGGCGGCGGCACGGTCGCCGCGGGCTGAACCGTGCTGGTCTGCTGCACCTGCAGCGGCGCTATTGGACTTGGCCCTGGCCCAGGTCGAGGACCGCGCGGTCCCCCTGGCCCGCCCGGCGGACGCGGACCGCGCTGTTCGAGTTGCTCGCGTCTGATCGTTACCGCACCATCGACACCTTGCGTTCCGGCAAGGATGCGCGGCTGCACGCGATAGGTTTCAATCGGCCGCCGCGCCGCGGCGCCGATATAGGCCGGGGAAATGCCCGGATTGACGGAGATTCTCCGGTCGGTGCGGAAGGCGCGATTGACGATCACGGTCGCGCGCAAAGCATCCATGGTACGCGGCGGCGGCAGGAAGAACCGGCGCGGACGCGGCGCGGCCACGTAGCGCGGCTCGACGAACGTCCAGTACGCCGGATTGTCGTTGTATTCGTAGATTACGTCATCAGGCGGCAGCGCAGCCCAGCCGACGTAGCGATCGCCACGCCGCCAATCGACCCAGCCCGGCGACCAGTCTTCGCCCGGCACCCAGAACCAACGTCCACGTTCATTGATCCAGCGGCCGTAATGGTAGGTGACCCAGCCCCAATCGGCTTCGTCGTCGTCGGAAACCCAGTACCAGCCCCAGTCGTCCGTATAGATCCAGTGCCCGACCGTGTAGGGACGCCAGCCACGCGGCCGCATGTCGGGGGTCCACACGTCGCCCCAGCGCGGATGCCGCTGCCACTCGCCGTAAGGCTCCAGCGCGACGCGAAATTCATCAACCGGCTGCGCGTAGGCCGGCGTCAGCGAAGCACTCACCAGCGATACCGGCACCGCAGCCGCCGCGAGCGTTGTGCCCGCAAGGAGAACCATCGCCAGTCGTTTAAACGTCGAAATATTCATAGAGATCTTGAGCCCCGTGTGAATGGCGCATGGCAATCCGTTGCCATGAGGATTGGTTCCGAATCCCGGAACTAAACCTGTCATCAGCTTTCGGGGTAATCGTGTCGAAATACGGTCAGAGCGTCAGAATTCCGGCGTCGCCGGATTCAGTGCCAAACGCCACGATGCGGCCGGCGCCGTCCCAGCCCAGCGCCGTGATCGGCTGGCCATCCGCCGCCCTCGCCTCGATCAACGCGCCGTCGTCGATGCGGACGAGCACGACACGCCCGTCGGCATAGCCGGTGGCGACCACAGGCTGCTTCGGATGACAGGCGACCATCGCCACGCGCGAGTCGGATGGCGCCAGCATGGTCGGTTGGCGGCCCATCGGGCCGTCCTTGCCGTCGAAGGGCCACAAAATCAGCTGTTCGGAGCCGGAGGTGGCGAGGAATTTGCCGTCCGCGGTCCAGTTCATGCTTCTGACCCGCGCCGAATACCCGGACATACGCATGTTCTTGGCGTCCGTGATCCGCCAGCCATGCAAGGTCGACTCCTGCATCGCCGTCATCAGGAATTTGCCGTCGGGACTGATGGTCACCGCGAGGTGCGAACCCTTCCATTCGAATTTGGTCGGCGCCGCAGCGGCATTGGGAAACCAGAGCGACGCACCATTGTAGTGCGCAATGGCCAGCCGCATGCCCTTCGGCGCGAAACAAAGGCCCGCCACGGTTGATGGCGCCTCGACACTGCGCAACTCACCTTTGCCGGTTCGCACATGCGCGACCTTGCCGGCCGACCACGCCACTGCGCCGTCGGGGCCGAGCGCGACCTGATCGATCCAGCGCTTCTTCTCGTCGGTGGCGATAGTCTCGCTTTCACCGTCGATGTCGGTGGAAATCAGCTTGCCGTCATCACCGCCGGTAACGATGCGGTCGCCATCCGACGTACTGGCGAGAATGCCGCCGCCATGGACGGCGACGCGATCCTGATCGCTGCTGCGCACGTAGAGCAGCGCCTCCTCGCCCAGCACGAACACCGGCGTGCCGCCGAAAAAGTGTACGCCGACGATGGCCGCATCCGCTTTGACGGAACGGACGCGATCAGAGAGCGAGGGAATGGGCGCTTCGGTCACGTGATTAGGCAACGCAGCTTTCGAAACCCTTGCGGATTTTATCTTCCGGCAAGTGGCGGCCGATGAAGACGATGCGGCTGTCGCGCGTCTCGCCCTCTTTCCATTTACGCTGATGATCGCCGTCGAGGATCATGTGCACGCCTTGGAACACATAGCGCTCGGGATCGTCCTTGAAGTTGATGATGCCCTTGGTGCGCAAAATATCCTTGCCGTCGGTCGCCACGAGATTCTGAACCCACGGGAAAAACTTGTCCGGATCGATCGGTTTGTCGGTCTTCATCGAAATCGATTGCATGTCTTCGTCGTGATAATGCTTCAAACCACCGTGATGATGGTGACCGTGGTCATGATCATGCCCGTGATGATGGTCGCGGTCGTGGTGATGATCATGATCGTCACCAGCCTCGAGGAACGCCGGCTCGATGTCGAGGATGCGATCGAGGTCGAAGGCATTGCGGTCCAGCACCTCGGCGATATCGATCTGCGAGCGTTGGGTGCGGTGCAGCCGCGCGTACGGATTGATGCCGCGGATGCGCGCTTCGACTTCCGTCAGCTCGGCGGGCGTCACGAGGTCGGTCTTATTTAACAGGATGACGTCGGCGAACGCGATCTGGTTCTTGGCCTCGGGCGCGTCCTTGAGACGGTCCTTGAGCCACTTGGCGTCGGCCACCGTCACGACGGCATCGAGCTTGGTCTTGGCGCCGACGTTTTCGTCCATGAAAAAGGTTTGCGCCACCGGCGCCGGATCGGCGAGCCCCGTCGTTTCGACGATGATGGCGTCGAACTTGCCCTTGCGACGCATCAACCCATCAATGATGCGCACCAGGTCGCCGCGCACGGTGCAGCAGATGCAGCCGTTGTTCATCTCGAACACTTCTTCGTCCGCGTTCACGACCAGTTCGTTGTCGATGCCGATTTCGCCGAACTCATTGACGATGACGGCGTATTTCTTGCCGTGCGGCTCCGACAAAATGCGGTTCAACAGCGTGGTTTTGCCGGCGCCGAGGTAGCCGGTGAGCACGGTCACGGGGATCTTTTCGGGGGCGGTCGCGGGGGTAGCCATGAGCGGGGTCTCCTTGGGGGAGACATATAGGGGGTCGGGGCCGGAGGTGCAAAAGGAGCCAATTCCGGCCTAAACGCGCTCCACCCGATCGGTGCGGCGCAGCTCCGGTACTAGGATCGCAAATAAAGCCGCGGCAATAACCGCAGCGGCGCCGCCGACCACGATACAGGGCACGACACCAATGCCCGCCGACAAAAGCCCGGACTCGAACTCGCCCAGTTCGCCGGAGGCCCCGGCAATCAAGGTGTGCACGGCGCTGACCCGGCCGCGCATTGCGTCCGGCGTATTGGCCTGCACCAGCGACTGGCGGACCAGCATGCTGACAGAATCCGACGCACCGAGGATGGCGAGGAAGCCGAGCGCGACGAAGAGGTTCGTCGACAGGCCAAAGCCGATGGTCGCCAGACCGTAAAGCGCGACGACGACCAGCAGTGTCGGCCCGGCCCAGCGCCGCAACGGCCAATACGCCAGACCGAACGAAATCAGCAGCCCGCCGATGGCCGGCGCGGTTCGCATCATGCCAAGCGCCCAGGGGCCGGCGTGAAAAATCTCCTGCGCGAAATACGGCATCAAGGCCGTGGCACCGCCGAGCAGCACGGCGGCGAGATCGAGCCCCATGGCCGCCATGACGACCGGCGCCGACCAGATGAAGACGAAGCCGGCCACCAGGGTCGACCACTTCATGTTGGACATCGCGTTCTCCGGCGGCCGCCTGCCGATCCCGATGCAGCAGACGACACCCGCACCGGCTGCGACGACAGCGGCAAGAAACGGCGCCACCGGTCCGAGCAGATACAGGACGCCGCCGAGCGCGGGCGCCATCAGGCGCGCGGTGCCGCCGAACGAATTGGCAAGCGCCAATCCCCGGGTGAGTTCACCGGGCCGGACGAGATTGGGCACGAGCGCTTTGCTCACGGGCCCGAGAAAGGCTTTGGCAATGCCGATGAAGAAAACAATCGCATAGACAGGCCACACCGCATCCCGTTGCGCGGCGATACACAGCATCACCGCGCCGGTCGTCAGGCCGGCACCGCATATCGCCAGCACCAGCCGCCGGTCGAAGCGGTCGGTGGCGAGGCCCGTGAACAGCGACAGCAGGATCGACGGCGCGAAACCGGCCAAGCCGATCATGCCGACGGCAAAGGTGCTCTGCGTTTTGATGTAAACGAGCCAGCCGACCGCGACGACGATGATGTCTTCCGCGCAACTGAACAACGTATCGGCCGCGATGAAACTGACGAAGGCGCGCCGATGGGCGGCTTCGTCAGGAGCCGGGCTTTCGGGCGCTGGCGTGTCGGACATGGGGTCCGTCTAGGCCAGCACCCTCCAGCGGCACAAGTTAAAGACGCTATTTTTTCCGCACACCGGCCATGTCGACCATTTCGGAATAGACCGGCATGTCCTTGCGCAGGCTCGCGACGGCCTCCTCCGGCGTGCTGCCAACCGATTCAATCCCCAGATTGCCGAAAACCTTGATGACGTCCGGGTCCTTGGCGATGGCCTGCAAGGCGCCGGCGAGGCGGTCGATGACTTCCTTGGGAACGCCGCTGGTGACGGCGTAGCCGTTCCACGCGACGTATTCATAGCCCGGCACTGTTTCCGCGACGGTTGGCACATTCGGAAATTGCGGCATGCGCGTGCGTGTCGACACGGCGAGCGCCTTCACCGTCCCGGCTTTGACCGGCTCGACGAGGTCGGACGAATTGCCGAAATGCATATCGACCGTGTTCGCGAGCACCGCGGTCAACGCCGCCTGCCCGCCCTGGAACGGTACATGCACCATGTCCATCTTCTCGCGGCCGGCGAGATACGCCGTGTCGAGATGATTGTTGGTGGCAGGCCCCCCGCTCGCATAGGTCAGCTTGCCGGGATTGGCTTTGGCGTAATCGATGAATTCACGCAACGTCGAATAAGGCGCATCCTTGACGACCACCATTACCATGCCGTTGGTGCCGGTGATGCTGACGGGCACGAGGTCCTTCAGCGGCACGTAGTTCACATTCTGCGCCAGTGGTAAAACCGTAAACATCGTGCTTCCGATGAACAGAATGGTGTAGCCGTCCTGCGCCGCATTCATGGCGGTGTTGACGCCGAGCGCGCCGCCGGCACCGGGCTTGTTCTCGATGATGAAGGTCTGATTGAAGATCTTGCCGAGCTTGTCGGCGGTCAGACGCGCCATCGTGTCAGTGACACCACCAACGCCGTAAGGCACGATCACTTTGACCGTCCGGCTCGGCCATTCCTCGGCGTATCCCGCCGTCATCGACGCCAGCAATGTCACACCGGCGATCGTCGCTCCCAGCATTCGTCGTAACGTCATATCAACTCCTTCAACGCATCGGCATCTGCCCGGCGAAACTGAAGCAAGATATGGACCAGCAAGCATCGAGAGCATGCCGGTTGGACCGCACGCTCCTACTGCGGGACGTAGACCCAAAGATCGACCAGCAGGCGCGCGTCCGGCACCGCCTGCCAGGGAACCTCGACGGCGGAGAGCGGCAACGGCGCGCCGTTCATCGCTTCGGACCAGACCTCCAACGTCGCCGGAAGATCGGCGAGATCGGAATGGAATTGCTTGATGCGCACCGCGTTTTGCAGGCTGGTGCCGGCGGCGCGGCAGATCGCGTCGGCTTGAGCGAGGATCTCGCGCATTTCGTGCTTCACCGGGGCGGCAAAGAAAGGCTGCGTCGCATCTGTTCGCGCCTCGGGGATGAGCGATCCATCGCGCATCGCCATCAGGCCGGAGATGAACAGCAGATCGCCGGCGCGCACCGCCGTCGTGGCGCCGTCGAACAACGGCGCAACCGGCGCGATGACTTCCTTCTTGGTCTTGCCGTCTTTGATCAGCGAGATCGTATTAATCTCGATGCGCAGCTCCGCCATGATGAAGGCCGGCGTTTCCGTCGCGATGATCGTCGTTGCTGGCTCAACCGGAAAATGTTGCTTCCAGACATGCCGGAAGCCGGGAATGTCGTTCTGATCGCGCAGATAGACCTGCGCCTTGACGACCGTATCGAGACCCGCGCCTGCGGCCTCAAGCGTCGGCTTCAGCTTTCTTTTGATGATGAAGTCGGTCTCGAGCATGATCGGCGTGCCCTTCCACAATCCGTGGGCACGCTTGGCTTCCGGATCGACCGGCGCGTCTTCTTCCTTCAAGGCTTCGGCGGTCTGGCCGGGCACGAAACGAAAATCGCCGGCGCTCAGCGACGGGCTGTAACCCGAGCTCGCATGAATCCGGTAGGCGCCGGCCTTGCCGTGCTGGACCTGGAAATCGGCGTCCGGAACGGCCGCCATGACCTGGACGTCCATGGTCTGCTGCGTACGGGCAAAGCGCCGGTGCAGGTTCGACGTCGAGGGCGGGATTTGTCCCTTGAAGAATTCACGCCGCGTCTGGTGATAGCCATCGACGACATCGGCCGACGTATAGAACTGATCGATGCGGACGACGTCGCTCGGGCTCGATCCACCGGCGGCGAGAACCTCGGCGACGTTCCTGAAAATGCACTGTGCTTCGCGATGCGATTGCGACGGGCCGTTGAACGGATGGCCGGATTGCAAGACTTCCGGCGCCATGCCGTGGACGTAGTCGGTGCCGCATTGGCCGGTGGCAAACAGCCAGCGGCCGGCCTTGATGCCGCGCGCCCACTGGCAGGGCGTATTCGGAATATCGACGGGGAGGATCGCCTCGGTTGCGGGCCGAGAAGTCTTCGAATTCGCGCCCGCCGTCATGATGCCGCCTCACGTGACCAGAACCCGGCGATACTAGATCGCCAATCGGCGGGCTTCGCAACCGACGCAAAGACGAAGGCCCGTTACTCCACCCGTCACATGCGTGTATCCTGTGCGGACTATTTCTCACGCCTCGGGGTTTGCTCACCGGGCGACCTTCAACCGGCCGCGAAAAGACCGGGTCACAATTCATGCAGGGGACGAAACGATGAAACGGACACTGACTATTCTCGCGCTCGGCGCCGGCCTGTGGGCCGGAATCGCAGGCACTGCACTGGCCGCGGCCGAGGTTTCGCTGGCGCGCTTCGACTGCGGCACGCCGCAAGCGCCAACTCCGGTCAACCAGCGCTTCTCCGACACCTTCGCCTATGGCGACCTGAAGCTGCAGTTTGTTTTCAGCTGCTATCTCATCAAGCATGGCGACGACTACATGCTGTGGGATACCGGCCACGCCATGAACGCGCCGAACGTCGCGCCGAAGACGAGCCTGGTCGACTATCTGAAGCAGATCAATGTCACGCCCGACCAGATCAAATATGTCGGCATCAGCCATTATCACGCCGACCACACCGGGCAGATCGCCTCCTTCCCCAAGGCGACGCTGCTGATCGGCGCCAAGGAATGGGAAGCCATCTCCAGCCCGAAGCCGGCGCAGGGCGTCAACTTCAAGCCGTTCGAAAGCTGGATCAAGAGCGACAGCAAGGTTGAAGCGCTGCCGCTCGACAAGGACGTGTTCGAAGACGGCACCGTTGTCGTGCTGCGCACGCCCGGCCATACGCCGGGACATTCGAGCCTGCTGGTGAAGCTCGCGGGAATGGGCACCGTCGTCCTGAGCGGCGATGCGGTCCACTTCCGCGAAAATCTCGATAAGGTCGGCGTGCCCGCGTTCAATTACGATCGCGCGCAGACCGTCGCCTCGGTCGAACGCCTCAAGTCCATCGCGACGAATTTGAAGGCGACAATCATCATCCAGCACGACGCGCGCGACATCGAAAGGCTGCCGGTGTTTCCGGCCTTCGCGAAATAGGCGCGTAACATCCGCGACATCAGGGCGGGTTCCTTTCGGTTCACCCGCCCTGATGCCGGCGCTAACAAACGCTTAAGCATGCTGGCGCTATTTACCACGCGCAGATCAGGCCGCTCCCGTTGCCGCAACGGCGACACCTTTCAGGTGTAGGCGGAACGCCTGACATAGTGAGCGCAAAGACGTAGCGATGTTCGGTTCAGTTCGACGCGGAAGAGAGCAGCGCAAAGCCACGCGCCGCAAATTGACGACCAGCGGCTTTGTTCGCCCGGACGGCGGCTTTGCGATCCGGACGTGCACGGTGATCGATCTGTCCGACACCGGCGTCCAGATCACCATCGACGAGCCGCGCTCGCTGCCGAGCACGTTCGTGTTCCTGACGTCGCGAGCGGCGAAGGGCCGGCGGGCCAACGTCAAGTGGCGGCGCGGATCGCAGATCGGCGCCGAATTCATCTGAGCGCGGATCCCAGCACGCTGTGCTAAGCACGCCGCTATGACACCCTCCGAAGAAAAGCCCCTGCCCGCCGTCGGCGCCTACTGGATCGAGGAGGCGGACTATCCGGCCCTTGTCCGACTCTTCGACGACGGCAACACCATGCCGCGCACGTGGGTGGAGTGGCTCAAGATCGCCGAGGAAATGGAAAAGGGCCTCAAGTCCTACGGGCATCCGGTGATGCGCGTGCGGATCGATCCGGCCACCTTTCCGGACTGGTGTGCTGCCCACGGCACAACGCCAGGACGGCAAGGCCGCAGAATGTACATCGCCGAAGCGGTATTCGAGCGGTACGGCGATCAAAAATAACGGCTTTTGCAGCCTGAAACCCGGCAAGCCATTAAAATTTGAACCTCCGGTGTTGGCGGAAAATTCATTTCTGGAACGCCTTCTGACACCACCGTCCGGCGAGAAATGCAGGACAGACTGCCAGAAGGCCAAAGAAAACCGCCATGTCGCTTTCAAACGCCGAAAACCAGATCCGCATCGCGCGTCAGCAGTTGTCGCAGCGCGACATCAATGAGAGCCTGCTGAAAGTCGCTGTCGAACTTCTTGCCGAATGCAAACGGCTGGACGATGAAATTCGCCGCGTGCGCCGCGACGTTCAGGTCGGCCGCCGCTTCGGCTAAGCCTCTCTCTTCTGTCATCGCTGACATGAACGGCCGGCAGGGCCTTGGACCTGCCCGGCTGACGAAGCTATGATGCCGGCGGGAAACAGCCAAAGCTTGAACAACAAGGCCGGGATGCACATGAATTACTCAACGGACTTTCCGTCGCTCGAGGGCAAGGTCTCGGCCGAAGAATGGCAGGCGCGCGTCGACCTCGCCGCGTGCTACCGGCTGATCGACCAGTACGGCATGACGGACCTGATCTACAATCACATCACGTCGCGCATTCCGGGCACCGAAGACCACCTGCTGATCAACCTCTACGGGCTGCTCTACAAGGAGATCACCGCGTCGAGCCTGGTGAAGATTTCCGTCGAGGGCGACATCCTCGCCAAGCCCGACACCGACTACGGCATCAACAAATCCGGCTACGTCATCCACGGCGCCATTCATAAAGCGCGACCTGATGTCCAGTGCATCATCCACACGCACACGCGCGCCGGCATCGCCGTGTCGGCGATGAAGTGCGGCTTGCTGCCGCTGTCGCAGACCTCGATACGCTTTATCGGTCACATCGGCTATCACGGCTACGAAGGTCCGGCGATCAACCTCGAAGAGCGCGAGCAAATCGTCAACGACCTCGGACCGCACGACGCGCTGATGATGAACAATCACGGCCTGCTGACCTGCGGCGCCACCGTGCCGCAGGCGTTCAACACCATGTACCAGCTCGAATTGTCGTGCCGCTCGCAGGTCGACGCCATGGCGGCGCGCACCGAATTGAGCATGCCCGGTGACAACATCCTCGAGCACACCGCGCATCTCTATCAGCCCGGCGCGCGGCGGCCTTACGGCGTGCTCGAATGGCCGGCGATGCTGCGCTTGCTCGACGCCGAGCAGAAGAACAGCGGCTATCCGCCCTATCGGCACTGAGGCCGACCGTCATCCTGAGGCGCGAGGCCGCAAGGCCGAGCCTCGAAGGATGACAGCCCCGGACCTTTGCCCGTCGCCCTTCGAGGCTCGCTACCGCTCGCACCTCAGGGTGACGGGCCCCCGCCTTGCAGGTGATATGTTATAATGTTACATATTCGTCCCGCGCCTGAGGGCGCTTTCCGGATGTCGCCATGCGTCTAGTTGGCCTTGCTCTCGGCTTTGTTCTCGCGCTCGCCGCCGTCAGCGGCGCCCGCGCCGCGGACGGCAAGATCGCCGTGGTCGCAGCCGAGAATTTCTACGGTGACATTGCCAAACAGATCGGCGGCGACCGGGTCGAGGTCGTCAGCATCCTGAGCAACCCGGACCAAGACCCGCATCTGTTCGAGACCACGCCGGGCATCGTGCGGCAGATCGCCGGCGCCAAGATCGTCATCCTCAACGGCGCCACTTACGACGCCTGGATGGACAAACTGATCGCCGCCGCGCCGCAGCCGGATCGCATCGTCATCAGCGCCGCCAAGATCACGAACGCCAAAGACGGCGCCAATCCGCATCTGTGGTACGCGCCGGCAACGATGCCCGCCGTCGCCACTGCAATCGCCAAGGCGTTCGCCGCGGCGGATGAAGCCCATGCCAGCGGCTATGCGCTCCGGCTGTCGTCTGCGCTTGCCTCGATGCAGCGCGTCAGCCTGCGCGTCGCGCAGATGAAGAGCAAATTCGGCGGCACAGCCGTCACCGCAACCGAACCGGTGTTCGGACCGATGGCGGCGGCTCTGGGCTTCACGGTGCGCAACGAACGCCTTGCGCTCGCCGTCATGAATGACACCGAGCCGAGCGCACGCGACATCGCCGCCTTCGAGACCGACCTGAAAGAGCGCAAGGTGAAGCTGATGCTCTACAACAAACAGGTCTCGGCCAAATTGACCGAGCGCCTGCGTGACATCGCGTCCAAGGCCAAAGTGCCCGCCGTTGGCGTCACCGAAACGCTGCCCGCGGGCGTCACCTACCAGGACTGGATGCTGGGACAGCTCGACGCCGTCGACAAGGCGCTGACGGGCCCGAACTCATGAAACAGAATTCTTGTCATTCCGGGACGGTCCGAAGGACCGGGCCCGGAATCCAGAGCCGAACATTTGGTGTGTGGTCCTGGATTCCGGGTTCACCCGCGCTCGCCTTTCAGGCTTCGGCGGGTGCCCCGGAATGACAAAGACGCCTGTCGTCTCTCTCGACCACGCCACCATCCGGATCGGCGGCCGCACCGTGCTGGCCGACGCCAGCTTCGCTATCGAGCCGGGCGAATTCATCGGCGTGCTGGGACCGAACGGCGCCGGCAAGACGACCCTGATGCGCTCGATCCTCGGCCTGTTGCCGCCGAGCGCCGGCAGCATTCGTGTCTTCGGCAAGCCGCCGGAATGCGGTCAGGCGTCGATCGGTTATCTGCCGCAGATCCGCACCGTGCTGCCCGACCTTCGCGTGCGCGGTATGGATTTCATCGGCGCATCGCTTCATGGCGAGCGCTGGGGGCTGCCGCGCCTGTCGCATCATGACAAGCACATGATCGAAGACACGCTTGCCGCGGTCGGCGCGCGCGAACTGGCGACGCGCCCGCTGTCGCAAATGTCCGGCGGCGAACGGCAGCGGCTTTTGCTGGCGCAGGCCCTGATCGGCAATCCGAAGCTCCTGCTGCTCGACGAGCCTTTGATCAGCCTCGACGCTAGGCATCAGGAAGTCGCCATCAACGTCGTCAGACAGGTCTGCCGCGACCGCGGCATCACCGTGCTGTTCAGTGCCCACGAATTGAACCAGTTGCTTGGCGCCATCGACCGCGTGCTCTATCTGGGCAACGGCTGCGCCGAACTCGGCACGGTCGACGAAGTCGTCACCGCGCCGGTGCTGTCCAAACTGTACGGCTCCGAGATCGAGGTCGTCCGCGCCGGCAAGCATATCTTCGTCATGTCGCACGGCGCCGACGTCGAGCGCACCGATCACGCGCACGATCATGGACATGGGCACGGCCACGGACACCACCACTGATGTTCCAATACGAATTCATGACCAATGCGTTCTCCGCCGCCGGCGTTGTTGCGGTGGTGTCGGGCGTGGTCGGCTATTTCCTGGTGATGCGTGGGCAGACCTTTGCCGGCCACGCGCTGTCGCATATCGGCTTTGCCGGCGCGACCGGCGCGGGATTGATCGGCCTCGCGCCATTGTGGGGCCTGCTCGGTTTTACGCTGGCCGCCGGCATCGTCATGGGCGCGCTGTCGGAGCGGATCAGTAACCGAGATGTCGCGATCGGTGTCGTGCTGTCGCTGGCGCTCGGCTTCGGCCTTCTGTTCCTGCACTATTACACGTCGTTCGCCACGCAGGCGACGGCGCTGCTGTTCGGCAATGTGCTGGCGGTCGACCGGCCGATGATCGCGACCCTTACCGTGCTGGGGGTTATCACGCTGATCGCGTTGGCGCTGATCATGCGGCCGCTGATTTTCGCGACCTTGCAGCCGGAGTTGGCGGAAGCCAAAGGCGTGCCGATGCGCTTCATCTCGACGGCTTTTCTGGCGCTGGTCGCCATCGCCGTCTCGGCCTGCGCGCAGATTGTCGGCGTGCTGATGGTGTTCACGCTGATGGTGGGGCCCGCCGCCGCAGCGCAGCGCGTCAGCACCGGACTCTGGAGCGGACTTGCCCTCTCCGCGGCTCTGGCGCTGGGCGAAGCATGGCTCGGCATCACGCTGGCCTACGAAACCGACTGGCCGGTCAGCTTCTGCATCGCGCTGCTCAGCGCGCTGGCGTATTTCGCGTGCCTGGCGTGGCCCGCAAAAGCAAACGGCCCCGCCGAAGCGGGGCCGTCGCATCATCACGCGCATTGAGAAGAACTACATCTTCACGCCTTTTTCGGTGAAGTATTTCACCGCGCCCGGATGCCACGGCACCGACGAATTCGTTTTCACCTGGTTGGCCAGCGAGAAGCTCTTGGCTTCCTGATGAACGGCGACCAGATCGGCGTTCTTTTCAACCATCAGCTTGACCACATCATAGGCCTGCTGATCGGACATCTTGTCGTCGGTGACGAGGATGTTCCACACCGCCGTCACCTTGTTGTCCTTGTCCTGACCGGGATAGACGCCGGCCTTGATGGTCGAGGCGGCATAGAGGTTGCCGTATTTGGCGTTCATCTTGTCTACCAGATCGGAATGGTCGACGAGCTTGATCTTGACGCCCGGCGTCGCGCCGAGGTCGGTAACCGCCGCTGTCGGCAGGCCGCCGACCCAGAAGAACGCGTCGATCTTGCGGTCCTTGAGCGCGTTGACCGATTCCGCGACCGACAGGCGCTCACGCTTCATGTCCTTGTCCTTGTCGAGGCCAGCCGCCTCGATGACACGGAACGCCATGACCTCGGTTGCGCTGCCGGGCGCGCCGGTCGAGACGCGCTTACCCTTGATGTCGCTGACCTTGTCGACGCCCGCGCCCTCGATGCTGACCACGTGCATAATGTTCGGATAGAGCACCATTAACGTGCGCAGTTGGACCGGATTGCCCTTGAACTTGTCTTCGCCCTTGATGGCGTCGAGCGCGGCGTCGGCCATCGAGAAGCCGATTTCGCTCTGGCCCGAACCGATGAGCTTGAGGTTGTCGACCGAACCGCCGGTGACCTGCGCGGTCGCCTGCGTGTTCGGCATGTTCTTCGAGATCAGGTTCGCGAGCGCGCCGCCGATCGGATAATAGACGCCGCCGGTGCCGCCCGTGCCGATCGCGATGGTTTTCTGTTGTGCCACCGCGCCGTTGACGCCGAGCGCCGCGATGGCGGCAAGCGCGATGATGAATCCTCGTTTCATTTTTATTTCCTCCCTGAGTGCGTTTTACGTTTCTTGTAGTGAAGGCAAGCTAGCAGACCTCTACGACATGGCAGCTGCGGTTTGACGCCGCGAAAACCACTGCCAGCCGAGCAGAATGGCACCGAGCGCGATGCCGAACGGTGCGGGATGCGGAATGTCGAGGCCCGTTGCGGTTTCAAACATGGCCTCAAGCAGGCTCGGGAACACCAGCAGCAAGCCGGTCAGCAGGAACAGACCGCGCTCGACCAACGTCGTTTTATACAGTGCCCAGTTCTGGGCCGCGGCGGCCAGCGCGCCGAGACCCGCACCGGTGATGGCCGTGATCCAGACGATGTCGAGGACCGATCCGCCGTTCGGAATTTTCATCAGCAAGCCAATGCCAAGCGGGTCGAGCACGAAAACGAACGGCACCAGAAACGCCGGCAGCGTGTACTTCCACGCCTGCATCGTTGTGATGTAGGGGTCGCCGCCGGTGATGGCCGCCGCCGCGAATGGTGACAACGCCGTCGGCGGCGAAACCTCGGACAGCACCGCGTAATAGAAGATGAACATGTGCGCGGCGAAGTCCGGCACGCCGAGCTTGGTCAGCGCCGGCGCGGCGATAACCGCGCAGATGATGTAGGACGCCGTCACCGGGACGGCGAGCCCGATGATCCAGACGACCAGCGCGGTGTAGAGCGCGGTCAACAGCAGGCTGCCGCCGGCGAAATCGATCACGATGGACGAGAACTTGAGGCCAAGCCCCGTCAGCGTGACGACGCCGACAATGATGCCCGCCGCGGCGCAGGTTGTCGCGGCGCTGAGCACACCGACCGAGCCATCCGCCATTGCAGCCGTCAGTTTTTTGGTCGACGGGATGATGCGCTGCCCCGCTTCGGTCAGACCGAACGCCGACAGCACCGCGATCACCAGCAGGATGAGCGCCGGATAGTTCTCGGTGAACAGGCGGCCGGCGGTCGATCCGCTGACGCCCGGTATCGTCATCACCACCGCACCCAATAGACCGATCAGCAGAATACCGAGCAGCAGCTTGCGCGGCCCCAGCGCCGTGTCCGGCGCCAGCGCGCTCATGCCGAAAGCCAGCACCGTCGAATAGAACACCGCCAGCATCGGAGAGTAACCGACGATCATGAAGATGACGACGCCGACCAGCGACACGAAATGAAAGCCGTAGCGCCGCGTCATCTGGCCGATGGTCATCTCTTGCTTGAAGACCACCTCGTTGGCGCCGAAACGCATGGCGTCGAGTTCGACCATGAACAGCAGCGCCAGGTAGTAGAGGCAGGTCGGGATCGTCGCCATCCAGATGACGTCGAGATAGCTGATCTTCAAAAACTCGGCGATCAGGAAGGCTGCGGCGCCCAGCACCGGCGGCGAAATGATCGCGCCCAAGCCGCCCGCGGCGAGCAGACCACCGGCAGCGTTGCGCTCGAAGCCGGCCTTCTTGAGCATCGGCCAGGCGACGGTACCGATCATCACCGTCGTCGCCACGCCGGAGCCGGACGGCCCACCGAGCAGGAACGACGACGCCACCACAGCACGGCCGGCGCTCGACGGCTTGCCGCCCATGACGGCCAGCGAGAAATCGATGAAGAACTTGCCGGCGCCGGAATGTTGCAGGATCGCGCCGTAGATCGTGAACATGATGATCAGCGACGCCGACACGTCGACGGCCACGCCGAAGATACCTTCCAGCGTGATGAACAGATGGCCGACAAGGCGCGCGACGTCGAAGCCGCGGTGCGTCCACGGCGGCGGCAGATGCGGGCCGAGCATCGCATAAGCGATGAACAGGATGGCGACGATCGGCATGATCGCGCCGGTGGTGCGGCGCGCCGCTTCCAGCACCAGCACGATGAAGATGCCACCGAGGATCACGTCCCAGCGGTTCGGCACCGTGGCGCGGTCGGTGAAATCGTCGCCGCCATACAGCGCGTAACAAATGATGCCGATGCCGACGACAGCCGGAATGACGTCGAACCACTGGATGCGGTTGCGGAAGCGCGACGCCAGCGGAAACAACAGGAAGCTCAGCATCAGCACGAAGGCGACGTGGATGTAACGCAGCTCCTGCGTCGGCACGATGTCGTAGGCGGCGTAGAGGTGAAACAAGGTCATGATGACGGCGAGGCCGGTCACGACAATGCCGGTCCAGCCGGTGAGCCGATTGCCCGCGCCCTCTTCCTGCTGAACGTATTCTTCCGCCTTACGGAGGGCTTCCGCCGAAATCGCCTGATCGGCACGCAAATCGGGCCTAACGTCCTCAGCCATCGTTTCCCCTCGCCACGCGGACTTTTGCCGCGCTGCACGCGTTGTTGCCGGCCGGATTTTCCGGTCCGGGGCCAGTTCGCTGCCTCCAGCGCGCCTGTCCCGTTGGCAAGGTAACACGTTTGCCGCACTCAACAATATACAGGCCGGCGACGGATGACCTTGGGGCGGTGCTCGTGGTAGTCAGGCCGTCATGAGCGACGCGAAACGCGCGATCTGTATCGGCGAGGCGATTGTGGAACTGGCCCGCGGCGCCGACGGCCGCTTTGCGTTGGCGAGCGCGGGCGACACGTTCAACACCGCCATCTATCTGGCGCGCGCCGGCGTGCCGACGGCCTTTGCCACCGCGCTGGGCGACGATCCGTTCTCGGACGCCATCGTGTCACTGACCAAGGCCGAAGGCATCGCCAACGAAATGATCCTGCGCGTACCGGGGCGCCTGCCCGGCCTTGCGCTGGCTGACGCCGGCAAGAAGGGCGAGCGGCGGTCACACTACTGGCGCGACGCGGCACCGGCCAATCAATTGTTCGAACTGCCGCAATGGAGCCGCGTCGCCGAGAGCATGACGTCGGCGCGGCTGATTTATTTCTCCGGCATCGAAACGTAACGCACGCGGCCCTCCACCGTCTGGCCGGTGACGAGCTTCACTTGCGACGTTTCGCCGACCTTGATGCCGGCAAGCCTGCGCTCCGACACTTCGACGACCGCCAGCATGGGATCGAGCGCGACCAGGGTCGCGACTTCTTTGCCCTGGAACGAAAAGGCAGCGCCGCCGACTTCCACCGGTACATCGGTAATGACGCCGGACCAGGGCGCGCGCACGAGGCCGCGCTCAAGTTCGGCCTGCGCGGTGCCGAGCGCTGCTTCGGCAGCCTTGTGTTGTGCTTCGAGACTGACGAGATCGAGCTTCGGCAGCGCGCCAGTGGTGATGAGTGAACGTTTGGCCTCGAGTTCGGCCTTGCGCTGTTCGACCAAAGCTTTCGCCTGCGCGACCTGCGCCAGACGCGCATCGTCCGACAACACCGCAATGATCTCGTCGGCGGCAACATGCTGACCGCGCTTGACGCGCAGTTCAGTCAGAACGCCGCCGGTCCGCGCCGCGACCGTGACCTTGCGGTCGGCTTCGGTGCGGCCCGACAAGGTGAGCGTCGGATTGTGCGGTTCGAGTTTCGCCGGCGTGACGGCAACACGGAACAGCGGCTGTGCCTTGGCCTCGTTGGCCCGCACCGCGGCTTCGCCATGCGCGCTGTCGTGCGGCAGAAGATGGCCCGACGCGATCCACAAGGTCGCAGCGGCGACCATGCCGACGGCGGTGAGACGAGCGGCTTTCATGACATGGCCTTTTCGGATGTGCCCGCGCAATCGCCGGGTTTGGAAAGCAGGCAATGAACCATTTGCAGAATGAGCGGCAGCGTGCCCTCGGCGTCGAATTTTGGATCGACCGAGCGGCGCCACGACATGCCGTCGCCGAGCACCATCAGCACGGCGGCGGCGGCATCGAAATCGATGTCGGCGCGTATCTCGCCGCGCGCGGCGCCGGTGCGCAGCATCGCCGCGATGCGCTCTTTGATGTCGTCTTCGATGGTTTGATAGAGCTTGGAGATTTCAGGATGACGGCGGCTCTCGGCCATGATCTCGGCGCAGAGGCCGATCTCCGCATCGCTGCGGTCGACGAGATGATGCCGCGCCAGACCGGCAAGTCCGTCGAAGAAATTCGGCGCTTGATCGACCAGCGCAAAACTTGCCACCGCATCGGCGCGATTGCGCTCGCAGATGCCGGCGATGAGCGCCTCTTTCGACGGGAAGTAACGATAGAGATTGCCGGGGCTCATCTGCGCTTCGCGGCAGATGTCCTGCATGGAGGCGCGATGGAATCCGGAGCGGGAAAAGCAGCGCTCGGCGGCATCGAGGATTTCGGTACGCCGGTCGGATTGCCGTTGCGACGCCGATGACGACGCAGGGTGGGTTGCCGTGTCGCTCATATGAGGCCCGTTTAGCGATGCAACGAAATGAGAATGAACGTTCACTCTCATAACAGGCAGCCTCTGTCAACGGAGCTAGGCCTGCGGCGTGTTGACCCGGGGTATCGCGGCCAATACGTTCCGAAACATGGGTTATTTGATCGTTTTTCTGGGCGGCGGCCTCGGTTCGGCCCTGCGCTACGCTGTCAATCTCGCTGCCACCCGGGCCTTCGGCTCCGGGTTCCCCTATGGCATCCTGCTGATCAACGTCACCGGCTCCTTCGTCATGGGCTTGGTTACGGGCTATTTCGCCTTCAAGGTTGAAGCCTCGCAGGATTGGCGGCTGTTCCTCACCACCGGCATCCTCGGCGGCTACACGACCTTCTCGGCGTTTTCGCTCGACGTCGCGGTGCTCTACGAGCGCGGCGAAGTCGGGGCCGCCGCGATCTACGTTCTCGCCTCGGTCGCGATCTCCATTGCCGGGCTGTTCGCCGGTCTCGCCATCGTTCGCAGTTTTACCTGATCTAGCGCCGGACTATGATCGCTCCAGGAGCCGTGAGAGCTCCGGGGGAGGAACGATCATGATCACGCGCCGCGGCTTTGCCACCGGTCTTTCGCTGACGCTTGCCACGCCGGTCATCGCGCAACACGCCGGTCACGATCCGCTGTTTTCCGGCTTGCGCGATCCCAAACTCACCGACGTTCCGCCAGAGACCGCGCAAATCCAGCGCGTGTTCGATTCACCAGCACCGAAGGCTCCCAATCCCGGCAAGTGGGTCCAGCGCGCGCCGCTTCCGCTGCCCCGCAGTGAAATGGCCTGGGCAACAACGGTTGGCGACAAAATGCATGTCGTCGGCGGCTACGGCGAGCAGCGCGTCGATCGCAATTATCATCACTACTACGATCAGGCTTCTGACAAATGGCTGAACGCGCCGGTCCTGCCGCGTGGCGCCAACCATGTCGGCGTCGTCACACTCGACGGCAAGCTCTACGCCATCGCCGGCCACATCGAGCAGAACCGCAAGCCGGATAATCTGTGCTTCGTCTATGACGGCAAGGAATGGCACAAGATCGCATCGCTGCCACGCGCCTGCGCTGCCATCGGCTGTGCCGCTATCGGCGGACTGATCCACGCGATCGGCGGCGCCATTGGCGAGACCACCGCCGAGAAAAAGTCCGTCGACTGGCACTATGTTTACGACCCGAAGGCCGACAGTTGGAGCGAGCGACGGCCGATGCCGACGGCGCGCGACCACACCGGCACGTTGGTCGCTGATGGCCGCATTCACATCATTGGCGGACGCGTCGATAATTTCTACACCAACTCGAACCTGCACCACGTCTATGACGTCAAGGAAGACAAGTGGTATCCGCGCGCACCCCTGCCGACCGCACGTTCGGGCCACGGCGCGGTGCTTTATCGCGAAAAAATTTTTATCATGGGTGGCGAAGGCTCAAACCGCGTATTCGGACAGAACGAAGCCTATGACCTGAAAACCGACCGCTGGATGAGCTACGCGCCGATGCCGACACCGCGCCACGGATTGGGCGCGGTGGCGATCGGCGATTACATTCATGTCGCTGGCGGCGGGCCCGTGATGGGCGGCGATATTCAAAGCGCCATCCATGAAGCGTTCACTTTAGGCTAGCTACTCCATCGGCCGCATGCCGAGATTTTCCAGCAGCGCCATGTCACGGTCGCGGCCGGGATTCGGCGTCGTCAGCAGCTTCGGGCCGTAGAAGATCGAGTTGGCGCCGGCGAGAAAACACAAAACTTGGGTTTCTTCGCTCATCTCTTCGCGGCCGGCGGAGAGCCGCACCATCGACGCCGGCATGGTAATACGCGCCACCGCGATGGTGCGCACGAAGTCGAGCGCATCGAGCTTGGCATTCGCCGCCAGAGGCGTGCCCTCGACCTGCACCAGCATGTTGATCGGCACGCTTTCGGGATGCTGCGGCAATGAGGCCAGAGTCGCGATCATGCCGACGCGATCCTCAAGCCCCTCGCCCATGCCGACAATCCCGCCGCAGCACACGTTGATGCCGGCGGCGCGGACGTTATCGAGCGTGTCAAGACGATCCTGATAGGTGCGCGTCGTGATGATCTCGCTGTAATATTCGGGCGAGGTATCGAGATTGTGGTTGTAGTAATCGAGGCCGGCGTTTTTCAGCCGCAATGCCTGCGCGCCTTCGAGCATGCCGAGCGTGACGCACGTCTCCAGGCCCATCGCCTTCACGCCCTCGACCATGGCGCAGACCTTGTCGAGATCGCGATCCTTCGGCGAGCGCCACGCCGCGCCCATACAGAAGCGGGACGCGCCGCCGGCTTTTGCGACGGCAGCTTCGGCCAGTACGGCTTGTACTTCCATCAGCTTTTCGGCTTTGACGCCGGTGTTGTACTGCGCCGCCTGCGGGCAATAGGCGCAGTCTTCCGGACAGCCACCGGTCTTGATCGACAGCAGGGTCGAGATCTGCACTTCGGTCGGGTCGAAGTTCTGCCGGTGCACCTCCGCCGCGCGGAACATCAGCTCCGGGAACGGCAGCGCAAACAGCGCCCGCACCTCTTCGCGCGTCCAGTCGTGGCGCAGCAAGCTCATGCCGGGATGCGGGCTGTTATCCTGGGCTAATGACATTCCGTAACCTTTCGCACTCCGGCCGGGACTCCAACCTCATTTATATCCGCTTCCGCGGTTTTATCAGCAGGAATCGGCCGCCAAAACCGCGCATTGAGCGGCTTTTAGCGGCGTGGTAGCTTTAGATCCTGCTGAAAACCGGGTGCATGATGACCATTCTGAAGACACTTCTCGCGGGCGCCGTTCTGGCGGCCTGCTTCGCCGGACCCTCCTACGCGCAGAGCCAGATCGGCAAGGCGCCGGACGCGACGCCCATGCAGCAGTATGAAGAGGGCCAGCAACGCGAACGCGAATCCATCGACAAGCAGTACCGCTCGACGCTGCAAAAGACCCGCGCCAACGACACCGCGAAAGCCAATGACCCGTGGGCGAATATGCGCGGCGACGCCGACGTGAAGCCCAAAGCCAAACGCTGATGGCGCTCGACAATCCGCAACTGCACCGGATCCTCGCCATCCTGCTGGGCGGGGCCGTGCTGTTCGGCCTCGAACTCGGATTCGGCTTATCGTACTACATCGCCATTCCGGCCGGCATCATCGTCTACACCGCATGCCGGCTCGGCTTGGCATTGCTCGTCCCCGCGCCGAAATAACTACCAGCGGCGGTGATGCCAGCCGCCACCCCAGCCCCAACCGCGGTAGGGGCCGTAGCCGTAGTAATAAGGCCGCGGACCGTAATAGACCGGTGGCGCTTCCGCGACGTAGGCCGGTCCATCATCCTCGTACACTTCACCTTGCACCGGGTATGAACGCCGCTGAGCGGCCCGTTGCTGCGGCGGGACGCGGCCACTCATGTCGAGCGCCGTCTGCTTGGCGAAGCCGCTCCGGCCCTGCCAGGTCACCGCGCACCAGCCTTCCGAGCAATCATTGGCATCGATAAGACTGCCGCCGGGAATCTTGGAAACGATCTCGCTGGTCGTGCCCGGCGCAGCGCGCAGATTGACCGTCGAGGGCACATAGGCCGGCGCAGCGAGAGCGGCGCCCGTGCCGGCGATCAGTCCCACGCACAAGGCAAAACCCAACAAGCGCGGCGTCATCATGGTGTTCATCCTGTTCCCCGCCCTGCTTACCCTCAGGGCCTTGGCGATCTCAATCATAAAAAGCGGCGGCATGACGGCAAGTGTGTATCGCCAGCCTACGGCATGCCGGTTACGCGCGGATAAATGAGACAGCTTCCAGGCCGGCAATGCGGCCAAACACAAAGGCCCGCAGCACGGATACGGCGTTGGGCGCGGTGGCATAAAAATGCCCCGTAATCTCGCCTGCGGCGTAGAGGCCGGGCACCGGGGCCGCGCCGCGCAGCACCCGGGCGCGGGCGTCGGTCGCCAAGCCGCCAAAGGTGTAAGCCACGGCGCCGACCAGTGGATAGGCCAGGAACGGCGGCTCGGTGATGGCGCGGGCCCAGTTTGACTTCGGCGGCACGAGCGTCGCGCCGGCTTTCAGTCCGTCGCAGCGCGTGGCGTCGAATTTGGCCGGATCGCCCGTGCAGGCCGCGTTGTAGGCCGCAACCGTTTTCTCCAGCCCGGCCGGATCGACACCGATCAACGCGGCGAGTTCGGCCAAAGTTTCCGCGCGCGCCGGCGGCACTTCGGACCGGATGGCGCGCTCATAGCCGTCAATGGCCAACAAGCGGCTGTCGAGCACGGCAAAGGCGATGCGGCCGGGCGTCTTGAACTGCGTGTCGCGCGCGAACCATTCCCAGGTTTCGTGCACGAGGCCACCGCCTTCGTCGAAAAACCGCTGACCGTTTTTGTCGACGACAACGCCATAAGGATAGACCAGCACCACCGGTGCGGAATTCGTCGAGCGCGCATCGACCGGCTCGGCGTGCATACCGTTCCAGTCGCCCGACTCTTCGGCGCCGAGCGCCATTGCCATCTTGATGCCATCGCCGGTGTTGAATTTTCCGCCGGGCGAAATCAGCCGCATGACCTCGGCGCCTTCACCGAAGTGCTCGCGCATTTTCGCGCCGTCGCCTTCGAAGCCGCCGCAGCACAGGACAACGGCATCCGCCGGCAGCGTTTCGTGCTGACCGTTGCTTTCGACCTGAAGACCGACGATGCGCTCGCCGTCGCGCACGATGTCGCGGGCGGCGCAGCCATAGCGAAATGCGACGCCGGCCTTTTGCGCCGCGAGCGTCAGTTGCTTGACGATCACCGGTCCGCCACCGAGCGGCTGAATGCGCGGCGGGCCCTTGGCGAGATAATAGGTCGGCTGAATGAATTCGACGCCCTGCGCCTGGATCCATTTGCAGGTTTCCGGCGCATGACAGGCGAGCGTTGCGAAATAGGTCTCGTCGCCCTGATATTGGGTCGCGGCCAGCATGTCGTGCACGAAGCTCGGCTCGACTTTGTCGACCGCCGCCATGCGCATGTAGGACGGCGACCAGCGCGTATTGCCGCCGGCCTCGTCCGCGGCGGCCTTGTCGACCAAGGTGACGCGCACCGCACCGCGGCCCACCTGCGCCGCCGCCAATGCGGCGGCGAGGCCTGCCGCGCCCTGCCCCACCACGACGAGATTTTTGCGAGATTCGTCCATATGCCGCAGATGGATAGCCGTTTCGGACCGGTGTTGTCATCGCCCCTGTGCCGTGAGAAAAGGCGACCCGAAGGAAACGCCACCATGACCGACACTGACAACGACACCCCGCCCGACCGCCTGTGCAACGATCCGCGCAGCCCGTATTTCAATGCCGAGGCGCTGCAACGCGATGTCGGCATCCGCTTCAAGGGCGCCGAGAAAACCAATGTCGAAGAATATTGCGTGAGCGAAGGCTGGATCCGCGTCGCCGCCGGCAAGGCGCTCGACCGCTATGGCAATCCCCTGACGATCAAGCTGACCGGCCCGGTCGAGCCCTACTACAAGACCCAGAAGCCGGCCTGAGCCGCGAGCGCGCCATGCCGTCCCTGATCGGCGAAGGCAATGTGGCCCGCGAGATTGCGCACCTCGAAGAGCGCATCGAAACGCTGACGGCGTCGATCGAACGATGCCGCAAGATTTCCTTTGCCGCCAAGCTCGCGGCCGGCGCCGGCCTCGTCTGGTTCGCGCTCTTTCTGGTGACAATCGTATCGTTCGGACCGACCGCCTTCGTCGCCGCCACGTCCGCGGTGCTTGGCGGCTTCGTTCTGCTCGGGTCCAACCAGACGACCTGGGAACAGACCGAAGCCGCCCGCGCCAAGGCTGAAGCCATGCGCGCAGAGCTTATCGGCAGCATGGAACTGCGGCTGGTCGGCGAAGAAAGTCCGACGATACACTAGCGATAAATCACCTATGCCAAGCGTTTTGGCCTAGCCTGTCCTTATCGCGACCAACCCATTGGGGTTCGCTGTCGTGTTTCTTCTTTCCGG
>CAIYTE010000055.1 GCA_903929045.1 uncultured Hyphomicrobiales bacterium | reverse complement strand
GCGCAGAGGAACACCGTAAAGCTCCAAGCGGTGGTTCACCAAGCGGTAGCCGAGACGGCGGGCAAGTTTGGCCTGAAGAGCTTCGATTTCGTCGCTTTCGAATTCGATGACCTGGCCGCTGTGAAGATCGATCAGGTGATCGTGGTGATGGCGCGAGCCTTCGGTCTCATAGCGCGCGCGACCATCGCCGAAATCGCGGCGGGCGAGAATGCCTTGCTCTTCGAACAGGCGCAGCGTGCGATAGACGGTCGCCAGCGAAATGCGGGGATCGATTTTGGACGCGCGCTTGTGAACATCTTCGGCATCAGGATGATTGGCGGCGGTCGACAGCACACGAGCGATGATCCGCCGGGGGCTCGTCATCTTGAGCCCCTTTTCGAGGCACAGCTTTTCGATTGGCGTCATATCGATCAGCTTAGCGGTTTGCATCATGGGTGCCGTCAAAGACCTTGGAAGTATAAACGCGCTGCAGGCCTAAACCTACGCCCGCGCGCCTGTTATAATAAGCAAAATTACGGGTCCTGCGCCATGGCTGACCATCATCTTGACATCACCGGCGACGTTTGTCCGATGACGTTTGTCAAAACCAAGCTTCTCCTGGAACGCATCAAGCCGGGGGAAACGGTGGACATTCGCCTGACCGGCCAGGAACCGCTGGCGAATGTGCCGCGTTCGGTCGCCGAGCATGGCCACGAAATCGTCACCTGCGCGCCCGAATCGGATGGCAGCCCGATCCATCGCCTGATCGTGCGCAAGGCGCTGTCGTCACCCTGACTCATCAATTGCCTAAAACGGGCTCAATTAAAGCGGGCGGGCCAGCGTAAGCGCCGCCACCGCGGGCTCGTTGCGACGACTGTAGTAACCGGGACGCCGACCGATCTGCTCGAAACCGAGCGAGGCGTAGAGCCGGCGCGCTTCGTCATTGTCTTCGGCAACTTCCAAAAACAAACGAGTAACACCTTCACCGCGCACGCGTTCGACCACGCCTTCAATCAAGGCGCTCGCCGCACCGCGCCGGCGATAAGCCGGCACGACACCGAGCGAGAGCAACTCGCGCTCGTCCAGCACACCGGCAACCAACGCGAAACCAATCGGAGTCTGAGCGTCGAACGTCACCGGCCCGCCGTCGCGATGGTGTTCGGGAATCGTCGCCAGCAATCCGAAGGCGCCTGCGAGACGCAGAACCTGAGCGACGGTCGCCGAGTTCCAGCCGTCCTCGAAACAGAGGCCGTGAAGACGCGCGAGCAGCGCGCAATGGGCAAACGTGACGCCCTGCAGCCGGATGCCGTCGTTCGCCATTGGCGCGTCGCTCGGTGCGGACCGCTCAACCATCGATGGCTTGCTCCAGCATCGGCTTGGCATCGGGTGGACGCATATAGAACGGACGCAGCGGGAGAAGCAAAGTACCCGCCGCGATGCGCCGAGCGGCGAGCGGTGCGAACGCCGCAGCACGCGGGGAGAGAGAGGACGAGAGACGCGCCCGCGCGCCGAGTGTCTCCTGCACGCGCGCGGCACCATCACCGGCCAACAGCAGGGGACCCGCCGGCAGCAGCACCGAGATACGCTCGATCGATTCGGCGAGAGGCTCCGACAAGGGATTGAGCGCACCGTCGAACGCTTGCAGGAACAACTCCGCCCGCTTGCTCTCGATGACGGTCACCAAGGATTCACCGGCGCGCAGCTCGGCGACGGCGGGATAGGCCACCGCCTCGAAAGTGGTGAGGCCAACACACGCGAGCGAACTTGCCAGCGCCAAGCCGTGCGCGGCGGCAAGGCCGATGCGCATGCCGGTAAAAGCACCGGGGCCGATCGTCACCGCCAGAGCGTCGAGCGCGCTTACCTCGAGATGGGCCTGGGCCATGACGTCGGCGATCATCGGCATCAAGACTTCAGCCTGGCCGCGCGCCATGATCTCAAACCGTTCGGCGACGATGCGATCGTCGACCAGAACGGCGGCCGAGCACGCGGTCGAGGCGGCATCGAAGGCGAGCAGTTTCATGCGATGCCTCTCAAGGCGGGCTCGCCTGCCGATTCGCTGCGTGCTAGGAAAAGGAATGCAAACACACGGTGCTTGCCATGACCGATCCGACGCCAATTCAACCCTCGTTGCCGAAAGTGCCGCTGGTCGCCATCGCGCCTCCGGCGTTCGACGTCGAGCTCACGATAGCCTACGCCACCGCGAATAATTTCACCGGCAAGCCGGTCTACGCCCGTGCCGCCTGCTATCTCCATCCCGACGCCGCTCAGGCGTTCGAGAAGGCCATCGTCTACGCCCGCGAGCTGGGCTTGCGCATCCGCGCGTTCGACGGCTTTCGTCCGAGCGAGGCGCAATGGAAGCTGTGGAACGTGCGGCCCGATCCGGAATTTCTCGCCGATCCCCGGCGCGGCTCGCCGCATTCGCGCGGCGTCGCCATCGATCTCACCTTGATCGGGCCCGACGGCAAAGATCTCGACATGGGCACCGGCTTCGACGCGTTCACGCCGCTGTCCCATCACGGCGCGCTCGGCATCTCGGCCGACGCGCAGCGCAACCGGCATATCCTGCTCGGCATCATG
>CAIYTE010000054.1 GCA_903929045.1 uncultured Hyphomicrobiales bacterium | reverse complement strand
GCGACAATCCAGAGCGCCGGCATGAGTAGATCGCGCAATAGACATGCGAACGGTAGGCGCGCCGATAGATGCCATCCGGCAACGCGGGCCAGCAAAAGTTCCACGCCGTACCAGAGCAACCAAAGCGCACCGATCGTCGCGGCGACATCGACATTCAATTCATGGGCGGCATAGGCGGCGGCCAGCGTCGGGAGCGCAGCGCCGCAAAGAATTTCCAGTGCGTAGAACAACGGGAAGGTGAGCCTTCTCAGTTTTGCCCAGCGCGCTTGGCGCGACCAGATTTGCCGCGCGCTACGCACACCCAACGGTTGCTCGAAAGCATTGTCAACCAGGCGCACACGAAGACCGGCGGCGTGGATCATTTTGGTCGTTGCCGCGTCCTCGGCGAGTTCCGCGCCCAGCGCTTCGATGCCGCCGCCCCGGGTGACGATGTCGCGGCGAAACAGCATCGACTTGCCTTGGGCGAAGCCGAGCCCAGCGCTGTCGGCGACGAACTGCCAACGCGCCTGGAACGTATTGAGGAACGCGCATTCTACCTCGGCCCAGAAATTATCCGGCCGCGTGGCCACCGGTGGTGAGCACACCGAGCCGGTATCGTCGCGCCAACGCACCAGCAGGCGTTGGATGTAATCTGCCGGCATCAGCACATTGCTGTCAGCCAGCACGATCCAGCGGTGCAGAGCCGCGTGCCAGCCTTTGACGACGTTGTTGAGCTTGGGGTTGGCGCAGATCCGATCGTCGCCGATCAGCAGCAGTGCCGCTGTCGTCGGATGCTCGTCGATCAGGCGGCGCACCAAGCCGATGGCCGGATCGTCGGCGCGAGCGATGCAGAAAATTACCTCGTAGTCGGGATAATCGAGGAAGAAGGTCGAGCGCAGCGTCTCTTCGGCGAAGTTATCGATACCGCAGACCGGACGGACCACGCTCACCGGAGGCGCGTTACGGGGCGCCGCCAAAGGCGCCCGGCGCCGACGGCAGCGGATCATGGCGACGAAAACGCTGACGAGATGGAACGTCGTGATGACGGCGGTAAATCCGCCGGCCCACAGTGCGGCGGTCATGGGGCCAATCCGAGCATGACCGTGACCTATCAAAGTCCCGTGTCATACCGATGACAGTCGCCCCATGACCGGGGCACGAATCAGTCGCGCATCAGTGCATATCCGAATTGGTGTCGTTCGTGCGATTGGTCACGATCGGCGGCGTCAGGCTGCGGATCGCGGTGGCGATCATTCCGGCGAACTTCGGATCACGCGGGCCGGTGGCGCCGCTGATGCGAACTTGAACGTTGCTCACCGCTTCATTGTAACGGCACAGGCCCGCGATCAAGAGCACGTCCCCGGCATTTGACGACGTTGCCGCACCGGTCGACGCCGATTGGCGTGCGCACAGGCTCGCGCCCGTCACGCCGTTCGGGCCGTTGAACATGATGGCGAATGAGAAAGTGCTGCCTTGGGTGGCGTCCGATGCCGGCACGAAGCTTGCGTGCGGCGCCCAATCCTGTCCGGTCATGTCGTCGATCACCGCTTTGCTGAGTTCCGGCCCGCTTATGCCGAGAGCGCTGCCGGTAACCCTCACTGGGATTGGGCTTGCTTTCGCCGCTTGGGCGTATTCGCTGGGATCGTAATTATTGGTTGTGCTTGAGACGGCACT